>CAILAF010000061.1 GCA_903832075.1 uncultured Chitinophagaceae bacterium | reverse complement strand
TAATATCCATTTGTACACCGCAGATACCATCACGAGTTCCGGTAACTTTAAAATCCATATCACCCAAATGATCTTCATCTCCCAGAATATCTGTAAGTATTGCATATTTACCATCATCATTTCTTGTAATCAATCCCATTGCAACACCACTCACATGTTTTTGAATAGGAACACCTGCATCCATTAATGCCAATGAACCTGCACAAACAGTTGCCATAGATGATGAACCATTACTTTCTAAAATATCACTTACTATTCTTGTTGTATAAGCATATTCATTACCCGGCATCATTTGTTTTAATGAACGCATTGCCAAATTACCATGACCAACTTCTCTACGACCCGGACCACGCATCATTTTAACTTCACCAGTGGAGAAAGGAGGAAAATTATAATGAAGTATGAATTTAGAATAATCAGATTTTGCTGCACTTTCAATTAACAATTGATCTAATGCCGTTCCTAATGTTACGGTTGTTAATGATTGCGTTTCACCCCTGGTAAATAATGCAGACCCATGTGGAGATGGCAATGGTTCTATTTCCATTGTAAGCGGACGGATTTGATCTAATTTTCTTCCATCTAAACGAGTACGATCATCCAATATCATATTACGAACTACTTCCCACTTCAAATCTTCGTAATACTTTTTAGCTAATTTCTTTTCAGTATCAGTTATTTCTTCACCGAAACTTGCAATTATTTCATCTTTTAGTTTGCTATAAGCTTCTGTTCTTTCATTTTTTGAAGAAGCACTTTTAGAAATTTGATAAACTTTATCTTTTGCAAAAGCATATACTTTTTGTTGAACAGTTTCGTTTTGTTCAGGCTTTTTGTAATCTCTTTTACCTTTCACACCAACTTTATCTCTTAATTGTTCCTGTGCTTTTATTTGAATGCGAATAGCATCATGTGCTAATTGTAAAGCTTTAATCAAGTCTTCTTCCGAACATTCTTTTGCTTCACCTTCCACCATCATCAAATTCTTTTCAGTTGCAGCAATCAAGAATTCCATTTCACATTTTTCCAATTCTGTTCGAGTTGGATTTACAACAAATACGCCATCAACTTTTGCAATTCTTACTTCGCTGATAATTTCTTTAATCGGAATATTTGAAACAGCCAATGCTGATGATGCGGCCAAACAGGCTAATGCATCGGGCATTACTTCTGCATCGCTTGAAACCAAACTTATCAATACTTGTACATCACATAAATAATCCTCCGGAAACAATGGACGCAATGCACGATCAATTAAACGACTGGTCAATATTTCATAATCATTCAATCTTGCCTCTCTCTTAAAAAAAGATCCGGGAATACGACCTGCAGATGCAAATTTTTCTTGATAATCTACACTAAGCGGAAAAAAATCTTGCCCTTCTTTTGGGTCCTTATTTGCAACAACAGTTGCTAATAAAATACAATTGCCTTGACGAACAGTAACAGCACCGTCAGCCTGACGAGCTAATTTTCCTGTTTGAATAAACACTTCAGCCCCATTGGGTAACTTGAAGCTAACTTCTATTGGTTGTGATAACATTTTTTAATAGTTGCGAAAATGATTTGATGGAAAAGATATTCCTTCAAATAAATTCTGTGATTAATGATTTGCAGAAATGCACTGATGAATATAAAAAAATCCCAACCGTTTAATATTAGCAGTTGGGAAAGATTTATATCACATATAAATAAATTATTTTCTGAGACCTAATTTTTCAATCAAACCACGATAGCTGGTTAAATTGGTTTTTTGTAAATACGTTAATAAACGTTTACGTTGACCAACCAACTGCATTAAACCTCTGTGGGTTGAGAAATCTTTCCCATTAGCTTGTAAATGGCCGCTAATGTGTGCAATACGCTCTGTTAACAAAGCGATTTGGCCCTCAATAGAGCCTGTGTTAGTGGATTTACCACCAAATTCTGCGAAAACTGTTGATTTTTTTTCTTTTGTTATTGGCATCTCAATTTCTTTTTTAAAGCATCCAAAAATTTACATCTTTATTTTGTGGGTGCAAAAGTAGGGAATTTCAGATAAATAATTAAGAATAAGTCAGAAGATTTTTTATACTTCTATATTTGTCAAATCTCAACCTGAAATCATTGCCCAAACTCATTTTTACTGTTACGAATGATTTGAATTATGATCAGCGAATGCAAAGAATTTGCAATTCGTTGTCAAAAAGCGGGTATGAAATTCTTTTGGTAGGCAGAAAATTAACCAGTTCGCTTCCATTTCAAAAGGCTTCTTTTCACCAAAAAAGATTGAACTGTTTGTTCGCTAAAGGCTTTTTATTTTATACAGAATTCAATTTGCGGTTATTCATTCATTTACTATTTACCAGATTTGATATTATCTGTGCAATTGATTTAGATACAATTATTCCATGTTATTTTGTTTCCATCATCAAACAAACAAAAAGAGTGTATGATGCGCATGAATTATTTTCTGAACAAAAAGAAATTATTACCAGAAAAAACATTCATTCATTTTGGTTAAGGATTGAAAAAATTATTGTCCCAAAATTCAAAAATGGATATACCGTAAATGATTCCATTAAAAATGAATTGCGAAAAAGATATTCTGTTAATTATGAAGTGATAAGAAATCTTCCATTGCAAGTTGCAGCTTACAACTTGCAACTTGCAGGTAATTCAGAGAAATTTATTTTATATCAAGGTGCAGTTAATGAAGGCAGATGTTTTGAAACATTGATTCCGGCAATGAAAAATATTGATTGCAAATTGGTAATTTATGGTATTGGCAATTTTTATCGGCAATTAAAAGAATTAATTAAAAAAAATCAGGTAGAAGATAAAGTTGAATTGAAAGGGAATATTTTGCCTGCTGAATTAATTCAAATAACATCAACTGCAACAATCGGACTTACTTTGTTTGAAGAAAAAGGTTTTAATCAAATTTATTCTTTGTCTAATCGCTTTTTTGATTATATCATGGCAGAGATTCCTCAGATTTGT
>CAILAF010000060.1 GCA_903832075.1 uncultured Chitinophagaceae bacterium | reverse complement strand
TTTGAAATTCCTTCAAGAGGATTGATAGGCTTGCGGTCTCAAATGTTAACCAATACTGCTGGAGAAGCAGTAATGGCACATCGCTTTAATGAATATAAACCATGGAAAGGTGTAATTCCCGGAAGAAATAATGGTGTGTTGATTTCAAAATTTCAAGGAACAACAACAGCGTATTCAATTGATAAATTACAAGATCGCGGAAGCTTTTTTATTGAGCCGGGAGAAGAAGTTTATATCGGTCAAATTATTGCTGAACATATTAAACCAGGCGATCTGAATGTAAACGCTGTTGAACCAAAAAAATTAACCAATCATCGTGCAAGTGGTAGTGATGATAGCGTTAGAATTGTTCCTAAATTACAATTTACTTTAGAAGAATGTATGGAGTATATTCAGCAAGATGAATGTATTGAAGTAACTCCGAAAAATATAAGAATGCGCAAAACAATTTTAAACGAAGACGATAGAAAGAAACAACAAAAACGGTTAAGCGCAGAAGCCGTTTAATTAATAAGATAATTTTAAAAAAGGTCAGTTACATTTTGTAACTGACCTTTTATTTTGCGCTCACAAAAAAAATAACAGGAAAGCAAGGATACTTTCCTGTTAAAATAAAACATGGTGCTGCTATTAAAAAAATTTATTTCATTGCTGCAGCTACAAAAGAAGTAGTGCCGCTTGTAAAATTAATATCAAAGCTTTCTTTAAAATTTATTTTGTTTGATTTAATTACAAAAGAAAGTTTATCGATATCGGTTGAAGTTGCTAATTCAAATGTTTTGTTGAATTCTTTATCTTTTGTAGATAAACGATATAACTCTTGTCCTTCATTATCTAATACCAGAACTGTATAGAATTCGTTATTGGTATTTTTAAAATTAACATGGAAAAAAAAGTTATCATTTTTAGTTCCAACATAATTTACTGAAGGTGTAGAAGTTGGATCAACATTCTCAACAGCCAATTTTGTTTGAATTGGATTTGTGTTTGCATTTACTTGAGCTGAAAGAAATAAAACAGCAGTTACCATACTTCCGGTAAAAAATTTCCTTGCGATTGCGTTTACATTTTGTCTTTTCATTTCTGATGGTTTTAAATTAAAAAATAGTTATTTCATCCGGCAGACAAAAGCAGAAATTCAGTTTTATTATTTCATATTACAAAACAAAGCGCAGAAGATTTTTCATTAAACAGACAAGCGAAAGCGTTATTAGATTTGTATTTAACAGTCTGTTTGTACAAGTATTAATACGCCGAATGAAGAAAAGTAACCTAGTTGAGATAAAAATTTCATGCAATCGTTTGCGAAGTAGAATTTTTAAAAATGCTTTTATGCATTTACAGGTTTGTTTAATGTTTGCCAAAGCAAATCTTTTAACTCAACTAAACCTTTATTTGTTAAAGAGGAAATAAATATATGCGGAATATTTTTTGGTAATTCTTTTACAATATCATTTTTTAATTCATCATCCAACATATCGCTTTTACTGATTGCGATGATAAAATCTTTTTGTAACATCTCAGGATTGTATTCTTCTAATTCATTTCTTAATATTTCAAATTCTTTTTTATGATTATCACTATCAGCAGGAATTAAAAATAATAAAACTGAATTGCGTTCAATGTGTCGAAGAAAACGATGGCCTAAACCTTTTCCTTCTGCAGCACCTTCAATAATACCGGGTAAATCAGCAATGCAAAAACTTTTTCCATCTCTATATTCCACCATTCCTAATTGAGGAATTAAAGTGGTGAATGCATAATCAGCAATTTTTGGTTTGGCTGCTGTTATCACACTTAATAAAGTTGATTTTCCGGCATTTGGAAATCCTACCAAACCCACGTCGGCCAATACTTTCAGCTCTAATAATTTCCATCCTTCTATGCCTTCTTCTCCGGGTTGTGAATGTTCAGGTGCTTGATTGGTTGGTGTTGCAAAGTTTGAATTTCCTAAACCACCACGTCCACCTTTCATCCAAATAATTTCTTGTCCGTCTTCTAAAATTTCTGCTTCAATCTTTCCTGTTTCTTCATTTTTTGCAATGGTTCCTAATGGAACTTCAATAATAATATCTTCACCATCATGTCCGGTACAATTATTTTTACTTCCGGCTTCGCCATTTTGTGCTAATACATTTTTAAAATAACGCAAATGCAATAAAGTCCAAAGTTGTGTATTTCCTTTTAAAATGATATGTCCACCTCTGCCACCATTGCCACCATCAGGTCCGCCCATGGCCGTTAATTTATTTCGCATAAAATGTTTTGCACCTGCACCACCATGGCCACTTTTGCAAAAAATTCGGATATAATCAATAAAGTTTTTTTCTGACACAATAATCAATTTGAATAATTGCGAAGATACTTCAATGGAAATGGAATGAAATAATTATCTATTGATCTTTGATATTAATCAATACAGAAGAATTGTTGTTGAAATCTGTAGATAAATAAATATCTCTCCATTCTTTTTTCTCTGATTTAATAATCATGTAAGCGGTGTTTGGTGGTATTGAACCTAAACTTTCAGCAAACAATGTTATTTTATATTGTTTATTATTTTCTACTTTAAATTGATAAGTAATTGGATTTGCGTTTAGCATAACTTTATTTATAACCATCTTATCATTGATGTATAATGAGATCGAATCACCATCAATTTCGCCATTGTCATAAATTGAAACGGTTAATATTGTTGCACTTGTTGTAATCTTTTCAATAATAGAATCTTTTCTATCTGTATACAAATTATTTCTGTTCCCATAGGCTAATGTAAAAGCATCAATAACCGGTGTGATTGAATTTTCTGGATTGCTTGGTGGAATAGTTTTTTTCTCTGCAATTATTGGTTTAGGTTTTTCAACAATTGCATCTTTTAATTTTTTTACATTAAAACTTCCGGCAACACTATCACTTCTTCCGGTAATCTTTTTACTCGTGTACCATTTGCCCGATAAAAATTCGGAAGTATCTTTTAATAAATAACTAACAGTAAATAATCTAAATAGATCTGCTATTTGTGGTGAAAGATGAAGTGACTGTTTATTTCCTTTAATTAATTTAAATAAGGATAGCGTATTGTTTTTATCAAGCGTGCCTATTAAAGGATAAATGGCATCAATTAAATTTTTATGTGCAGAATCGGCAGTATAAAATTGTCCGGTTATTTGCGAGCCTTTTTGTTGTAATTCTATATGAAGAAAAAAACTATTTGGCTCAGATGTTGCAATATCGGCAGTAAAAGTTCCTTCCCAAGTACCGGAAATATTCTGTGCCAAACAATGATTGAATATAAAAATGAATAGAAGAAAAGATAGGCTTGCTCTCATGAAATCAAAATTACTTTTTTAAAAAAATATTCAATCAATCAACTTCTTTCCTGTTCTATAACAAGTGCCTTTAAAAAAAGCTACCGTATGCTGATGTTGATTAATGATATTGATATGATACAATCCTGTTGATCTTCCATTATGCAATTCTTTAGCCTCGGCAATTAATGTATCGCCAACATGAACAGGTTTTATAAAATTGATAGCCGTATCTAATGCAACCGATAAATTATTTCTATTGTTGCAGGCAAAAGCAAATGCACTATCAGATAAACTAAACCCAATACCGCCATGTACGATACCCAAGCCATTCATCATTTCTTCCCTTACAGTCATTTTTATTTTTGAATAACCTTCTTTTATTTCAATAATTTCAATTCCTAACCATTGAGAAAATAGATCTTTTTGCATTATATGAGATACAACTTCATTCGCTATCAAATTCTTATCCATATTTTATCATTTGCAGATTGTGAATTTATAAAAGCAAGTTACAAATTAAGAATAAGTATAAATGAAATAAAAATAATAAGGGCGCTCTTCAGTTTTTAACTTGTATTTTTATTTCTCAATTGTATTTATGAAGAAAAAAATCTTACTGCTTATTTATTTTCTGTTTGTATCTTTTTTATCAGTAAATATTTTTGCGCAACCATTTAAAAATGAAATTGATGCTTTTAAAAAGCTTGACAGTACTGCATTTCCCGAAAGAAATCAAATCCTCTTTGAAGGCAGTTCATCCTTTAGAAAATGGACCAACGTGCAAGATTATTTTCCTTCGCATAAAATAATCAATCGTGGTTTTGGTGGATCTACTTTACCCGATGTGATTTATTATGCCAATGAAATTATTTTTCCTTATCACGCAAAACAAATAGTTATTTATTGTGGCGAGAATGATATTGCATCTTCCGATACTATTACTGCTGAAATAGTTTTGAAAAGATATCAGCAATTATTTTTTCTGATTCGTTCTAAACTTAAAGATGTTGAAATAGATTTTGTTTCTATTAAACCAAGTCCGAGTAGAATACATTTTTTGGAAATAGTTAAAAAATCAAATCAATTGATCAAAGATTTTATTGCAAAACAAAAACATGCAAAATTCATTAATGTTTTTAATGCAATGCTGAATGCCGATGGAAGTATTAAGCAAGAAATTTTTATAGAAGATAACCTGCACATGAATGCAAAAGGTTATGCCATTTGGCAAAAAATTATGGAGCCGTATTTGCTGAAGTAATTTATTTATTCTTCAATCCGCCAATTAAAATAGTAATCATATTTTCTTCTAATTCTTTACCGTTTATTTTTTGTTTGCTGCGGTGCCAGCTTTCAATGCCGCTAATGGCGTGAAGTATAATGAGTACTGCTGTTGGTGCATCAATTTTTTTTATTTCTTTTTTCTTAATGCCTTCTTCTATAATTGCGGCAAAACGTTTACGATAATTTCTGCGTTGTGTTTGCAGATTAGATAAATACGGATTATCTAAATGTTTCCATTCGCGGTCGCTAACATAAACTTCATCAAAATCATTGATCATCCCAACAATATGATAACGAACCAGTTTAGATAATTTTTCAAGAGATGAAATTTTTTCGTTTTCAATCTCATCCATTTTGTGGATATACCGATTGGCAACATCAAAGCAAATGATATTCAATAATTCGTTTTTGCTTTTGATATGATTGTATAAACTTGCTGCTTCTACGCCAACAATATCGGCCAATTCACGCATGCTGGCTGCTTTAAATCCTTTTTCCTTAAAAAGGGTTGCTGCTTTTTGGATGATAACATCTTTGCGACTGATGTTATGTTCCGTTTTTATTCTTCCCATATTTCAAAAATACGCTAACTAACGTTCGTGTTAAAAAAATATTTATGTTGTTAGTCTATTGAAATAAATACATCTTATCAAGCGAATGTTTTAGCTTCGCAACCCGATAAACAAAAATATTTTTTATGTCATTAATTGTTGTTGGTTCTATGGCTTTCGATGCTATTGAAACGCCTTTTGGTAAAAGCGATAAAATTGTTGGTGGTGCTGCAACTTATATTGCATGGTGCGCATCAAACTTTACAAATGTGAACCAGATTTCGGTTGTTGGTGGGGATTTTCCGCAAGAAGAATTGGATGCATTAACTGCACGTGGTGTTGCATTAGAAGGAGTTGAGATAAAGAAAAATGAAAAGTCATTCTTTTGGAGTGGCCGTTATCATTTAGATATGAATTCTCGCGATACATTGGTAACAGAATTAAATGTGTTGGAACATTTTAAACCTATTGTACCCGATAGTTATCAAGGATGCGAATTTTTAATGTTGGGTAATTTAACTCCATCAGTACAATTAAGTGTAATTAATCAGTTACAGCGTCGTCCAAAATTAACTGTAATGGATACGATGAATTTATGGATGGATATTGCTATGGATGATTTGAAAGAAGTATTAAAAAAAGTGGATGTATTAATGGTGAATGATAGTGAAGCCAGACAATTAAGTGGCGATTATTCATTGGTGAAAGCTGCATCAACTATTATGAAGATGGGACCGGAATTTCTAATTATTAAAAAAGGAGAACATGGTGCTTTATTGTTTTACGAAGACAAAGTTTTCTTTGCACCTGCATTGCCATTAGAAGAAGTATTTGATCCAACCGGTGCAGGAGATACTTTTGCAGGTGGCTTTATCGGTCATCTTGCAAAAACAAAAGATATTTCTTTTGAAAATATGAAAACGGCAATTATTGTTGGAAGTGCGATGGCGAGTTTTTGTGTAGAAAAATTTGGAACACAAAGATTAAGAGAAATTACTAAAGATGATATTGCAGAACGTTTACAAGAATTCGTTCAATTAGTAAACTTTGATATTAATTTGGTTTAACTAAACATTAGTATTTACTTGTATTCACACTAATAAAATTGCTATTCACCCCGTTTAACAGAACATTTACAAAAAGGCAATAAACATTTTTTAATAAAAGTGAGTCATAAAAAATAAAACAATTTTTTATGAAACAAACTTTTATCCTTTTTTTAGCTGTTATAGCTGCAACAACTTTTTTCTCTTGTAAAAAAACATCCGATACGATCAACCCATTACTAAATGAAGCGATTGCTGGTGGTAAGTTTTTAACTGTTGACTCAACATTGCAATTAAAAGATACAGTGTCAGGTGGTGTTTGGACAAGTTCAGATTCAACAATTGCAACTGTTACACAAACCGGATTATTAACAGGTATTAAATCAGGTATTATTGTTGTTTCATATAATGTTAGTGGAACCAATGGATTTACATCTTACGATACTATTAGTGTTACACCTAATGTAACAGTTATTCCAATAACAGGTGGTAATTCGGTTGCAGTAGGTTCATCACTTCAATTAGCAGATAATTCCTGGGGAGGTACTTGGGCAACATCTGATTCTACAATTGCATCCATTTCTCCAACAGGATTAGTTACCGGAGTTGCTGCTGGTTCTGCAACCATTACATATGTGGTGAATAATGTTTTTGCAAATTTTACAGCAGCAGAAGTGTTTTCAGTCCATTAAAAGAATATCATCATTTTAATAATTATTAAATTTTTTTTGGCATCAATTATATTTCACAATACTTTCGCAACGAAAATGACAAATACAAAACATATAAAGAACATTAAGAAACACATCTCTCACCGAGAAGTTGCTTAACTATTTTTGTATGTACTAAATAAGTGAACAGTCTTCTCAAAAAAACGAGAAGACTGTTTTATTTTTATTTCATCATTAAAACAAAACAAAATGAAAGTAGCCGTAGTTGGAGCTACCGGTTTAGT
>CAILAF010000059.1 GCA_903832075.1 uncultured Chitinophagaceae bacterium | reverse complement strand
TTGATCTGGGTAAAATGAATGCTTTACTTCTTAAAAAAGTTGAAGAACTAACTATTTATATGGTAGAAATGAGAAAGGACTTAGATGAAACAAAAAAACAATTAGAAAATACTAAAAAGCATATTAACCATAAATAAAAAGGTAATTATTTCCTTTTTTGCAAAAACCATACACAGACCTAATAGTATTTTTTTAGTGAAAAAAATATTTTAAAAAAACAGCTAAATTCAATCTTTCTTTGTCATTATCTGAAACATTTTTACTTAAAAATAGGTTTCTCAAATAGCTGTGAAAAGATTTTGTTAATATTATGTTGCTTAATCTTGTTGTTTTAAATGGATAATTCCCTTTATTTGCACATTGAAACCCTTTTTGAAAGTGAAATTGTGTTGTATTTTGTAATGGTTTTATAACGAATTGCCAGTTCATATTTAAGAAATTGTCAATTAATATATTGATAACATTAAATAAAGCTTTTATTACAATAACATCTCAATTTTGCACAACTAAAACTTAGCAACATGCTTAGAAAATTACTTTTCACTACTTCGCTTTGTTTCCTTGCTGCTTTCGTAACAAATTTTGTTAAAGCTCAAGAAACAACTTCAGAAATTCAAGGTACTGTAACTGACGGTAAAACAGGAGTTGCAGGTGCAGTTATTACTGCTTTGCATCAACCTTCAGGTACAAAATATGTAACTACCACACGTAAAGATGGTCGTTACAATTTGCCAAACTTAAAAGTTGGTGGACCATATTCTGTGACTGTGTCTTATGTCGGATTTAGAACTGACAAACAAGATGGTATTATACTTATATTAGGTCAAGAAGTTAGATCTGATTTCTCTTTAGTATTGGAAACTAACAAATTAGAGAACGTTACAGTAAAAGGTATCAGAAACGATAAAATCTTTAACAACAATCGTAATGGTAGTCAGGAAGTGATCAGTAGATCTCAAATTGAACAATTACCAACTATCAATCGTGCGATTTCTGATTTTACTAAATTAGAGCCTACTGCCAATGGTTTAAATATTGGTGGTAGAACCAATCAATATAACAATATGACTGTTGATGGTGCTAATTTTAATAATAGCTTCGGTTTATCTTCTGTGTTAGGTGGACAAACAAGTTCACAACCTATCAGCATGGAAGCTATTGATCAAATTCAAGTGCAGGTTTCTCCTTATGATGTAAAACAAGGCGGATTTGCAAGCAGCGGTATTAATACAATTACAAAAAGTGGTACTAATACTTTTAAAGCCACTGTTTATACTTATATGAAAAACCAAGATTACCAAGGTTATAATGTAAGTGGTGTAACTGTTCCTAAAACTAATTACACTTATTCTATTCAAGGATTTTCTGTTGGTGGGCCACTTATTAAAAATAAATTGTTCTTTTTCTTTAGTGACGAGCAAGTAAGACAAACTGCCCCCTCTACAAGTATTGTTCCTTCTAATTCAACAACACCACCGGTTGCTAACGTTGTATCACAAGCAAACTCTGATACTTTAACTGCTTTAGCAGCATTCTTAAAAAGTAAATTTAATTATGATCCGGGTGCTTTTCAAGGATTTTCATTCCAAACAAACAGCGATAAAATGACTGTTAAAATAGATTGGAACATTGGCAAGAATAACACCTTGACTTTAAAATATAACTATTTAAAATCTTTTGCTGATCAATTTGCAAGTACAAGCAGACCTGGTAGTGGACAGACTACCGGTGGTCAACCAGGAACTTATTCAATGCCTTTCTTTGGAAGTGGTTATGTAATCAATAATAACTTCAACATTTATATTGCAGAATTAAACACAAGATTTAGCAATAAAGCATCTAACAAATTGCAAGTTGGCTATACAGCATTGAGAGATTTCCGTTCACCACATTCTTCTATGGCTAATTTCCCATTAGTGGATATTTTGAATGGCGGTAACATTATGACAACTTTCGGTTACGAACCTTATACTTATAATAATGTATTAAACACTGATGTATATCAATTCAATGATATCTTTACTTTATATAAAGGTTCGCACGAAATAACTATCGGTACTCAAAACTCTTATAAAAAATATCAGAACGCTTTTGCTCCTGACTGGCAGGGTGGTTATCAATTTAATTCCTTGACTGATTTTTATAATAGTGTTAATACCGGTGCTGCAAATTCAAAGAGTTATTATTTACAATATTCTGCTTTACCAGGTGGTGCATTCCCTTGGGCATATGCAGGTTCAACTGAATTAGGATTTTTCCTTCAAGATAAATGGCGCATTGCTCCAACATTTACTTTGACTTATGGTATTAGAGGAGATTATACTATTTATAAACAAGCAATGACTGATAATCCTTATTTTGATGCCTTAACTTTTAAAGGAGGTGCACAATATAATATTGGTCAGGCTCCAATGACTAATTTAATCCTCTCACCAAGAATTGGATTTAATTGGGATGTAACGGGTGATAAGACTTTACAAATTCGTGGTGGAATGGGTGTTTTTGAAGGAGCACCACCATTTGTTTGGATCAGTAACCAGGCAAGTAATAATGGTATTCAATTTGGTTCTTTTACAGTTGCTGGAAAAGCATTTAGCGCTGATGTTAATGCTTATAGACCTTCTGCAAATGCTCCAAATACTTCATACAGTACTGCTTTGGTATCAAGCGATTTTAAATACCCTACAGTATTTAAATCTAGTTTAGCAATGGATAAAAAATTTGCTAACGACTGGGTATTAACTTTAGAAGCTTCTTATTCAAGAGATATTAATGCGGTTTATTATTCAAATATTAACTTGAATGAAACTAATGGTTATCAATTAGCAGGTGCTGATAATAGATACCGTTATTTAACTACAGTTTCAACCAGTAATAAATATTATTACTCAGGTGCCACTCTATCTAATCCAAATATTGGTAATTCTATCTTAATGAGCAATTCTTCACAAGGTTTTGTTTTCACAGGAACTGCCAGAATTCAAAAGACTTCTAAAAATTTCAGCGGATCATTAGCCTATACTTATCAAGTTGCTATGAATACAGCGGAAGGTGGAAGTACTGCATCTTCTTTATGGAGCGCAGCTGCTGTTGGCAATGCTGATCCAAATGCAGCAAACTTAGGATTGGCTTCTTATTATCAACCGCACCGTATCATTGCATCTGCAATGTATAAATTGAATTGGAGCAAAGTTTTCGTTACAACTTTTGGTGCTATTTATGAAATTGCTCCGAACGGCGTAGGCAACTATGTTTATAATGGAGATGTAAATGGAGATGGTAATACCGGTAATGATTTAATATACATTCCAAAAAATCCATCTGACATTAATTTAGTTAGAGTTGGTTCTGGTGGTAATGGAACAACTGCAACACCAGCTGATCCTAGAACTGCTACTATACTTTGGAGCCAATTGGATGCATTTATCAAAACTAGCCCATATTTAAATTCACATCGTGGACAATATGCTGAAAGAAATGGTAATGTTTTTCCATTTTATAATCACTTAGATTTAAATGTTACACAAAACATTATTTTAAAAGCAGGATCAACTACACATACTTTACAGGTTTCGCTTGACTTGATCAACGCAGGAAATTTCTTTAACAATCATTGGGGCGTGGCTCAATCTCCAACAACAACTAATTTCCTGAAATATGAAGGTCTTACAACATCAACAACCAACGCAAATGGTGTTGCAATTAATACGCCTGCATATTCATTCCCATTCTTAACAGGTACAACACCTTATACAAGTGCATTTTCTAATAGCACAAGTATATTTTCAAGATGGCAGATGATGCTAGGTATCAGATATTTGTTTAACTAGAACTAATTCAATATCTTTTTTCAAAAGAGTTCCGAACAATTCGGGACTCTTTTTTATTTAAAATACCGGGAAAAATACGTGCCTGAATTATTAAAAAAAAATTCTTTCTTTACAGAACCATTTGCATAAATACTCCTCTTAACAAAAAAAATTGTTATGAGAAAGTATTGTTATCTAAAATTCAAAACATTTATTGTTGTTTTATTTCCTGTAGTTACTACCGCACAAACTACCACTGCAACAATTTCGGGTTCAGTTAAAACAACTTCTGGAGAAAATTTAATTGGCGCAACAATTACTGCCATTCACGAACCCACCAACACTAAATACCAAGTACAAAGTAAAACAAATGGTGTTTATCATATTTTCAATCTAAATCCCGGCGGACCATATAGCATTGAAGTTTCCTTTATAAATTTCAGCTCGGAAAAAAGAAGTAATATTTTTTTACAATTAGGCGATGATTTTAAAACTGATTTCATTCTATCACCAACTATAAATGTTCTTCAACAAGTAACTGTTACATCACAAAAAAAACAAGCAGATGATATTGCTAAAGGAGGAACATCATCAACTATTGATCAAGATAAAATAAAAAATCTTCCATCGGTTGGAAGAAATATTTATGATTACTTACGCAGTGTTCCACAAGCAAAATTAATTGCAGGCAATGAAGGTGCCATCAGTATTGCCGGTCAAAATAATCGTTACAATTCATTTTATGTTGATGGCGCAATCAATAACGATGTGTTTGGTTTATCCAATTCAGGAACAAATGGTGGACAAACAGGTGCAGCACCACTTTCCATTGATGCCATTGATCAATTTCAAATTATTGTTTCACCTTATGATGCATCATTAGGAAATTTTACAGGTGGAAGTATTAATGCAATTACTCGTTCAGGCAATAATAAAACACAAGGTTCATTATATTATTTTTATCGCGATGAAAATTTAGCAGGCATCACTCCTACAGGATCAAAATCTACTGCAACAAAACTTCCTGATTTTTATTATAAAACTTATGGATTTAGAATTGGTGGTGCTTTGATAAAAAATAAATTATTTTATTTTATTAATGCAGAACAACAAAATGATATCTCTCCAAAACCATTTGATATTTCTACTTATGTTGGCAATACCAATACTTTACCATCAATTAATAAACTAAGTGATTATTTAAAAAACACTTACCAATATGATGCCGGCGGATTTTTAAATAATAACGGACAATTAAATGCTGATAGAATTTCTGCAAGAATAGATTGGAATATCAATACAAAACATAAACTCACTTTAAGTTATCGCTATACAAAAGCAATTAAATATAATACCTATACAAGTTCAACTGATGTGATTAATTTTTATAATGATGGATTTATTTTTCCAAGCACTACTAATTCTTTTTCGTTTGAATTAAAAAGTATTTTCAAAAAAAGATTAAGTAATAAATTATTGATCACTTATACAAGTGTTGATGATGAAAGAAGTGTTTTGGGAAAACCATTTCCCCATGTTGTTATTAATGATGGATTAGGTAAAATTGTTTTTGGTCCGGATAATAGTTCTACGCAAAACTTATTAATTCAACATAACATTAGTTTATTGGACGCATTAAAATTTACAGTCGGAAAAGATGTTGTTACCATTGGTATTGATGCCGAATTAAATGATGATAACAATGTATTTATTCAAAATACTTTTGGTAATTATAATTACAGCAACATCACTAATTTTTACAACAACAATAAACCTGTTTCCTATTCAGTTGGTTATCCTTTAATTGATAATGTTCTTACCAATGCAACATCAGCAGCTGCAAAATTTAAGGTATTAAAGTCAGCATTATTTTTTAATGATGAAATAAGAGTCAATAAACGATTTACACTAAATGCAGGAATAAGAGCAGATTGGAATCAATTCTTAACCCAACCTGCTACAGATAATTATACCAATGATACCGCATTACCAAAATTTTCAAAATATTATGATCTCAGCGGAGCAAGATCTGGCTTAACTCCTGTGTTTCCAATATCCTTATCACCAAGAATTGGTTTTAGTTATAAACTCATCAATAAAAACATCACCATCAGAGGTGGCATTGGATTATTTACCGGAAGAGTGCCATTGGTTTGGCCGGCAGGTATTTATAATAACAATGGAATTTATGTTGGAGGATATACAGCCAGTGCCAATGAAAATGCATCAGCATTAAATATTATTCGTTTCAGAGCAGATCCCTTTCATCAATGGAAAGCAAATGAAGTAGGCATTACATTAAATAAGGGCGGATTAAATTTAATTGCATCAGATTTTAAAATGCCTAAACTATTGCGAGCATCATTTGCCTTTGATAAAAAGTTTAAGAATTGATGGAGTGTAAGTGCAGAAACATTTTTCAGTAAAAACATCAATGAAATTTATTACACCAACATTAATATTATACCGCCATCAACATTGTCACCAAATCCTGGTGCCAGAAATATCTATCCAACCAATTTATTAATTCCCATTACAAGCAATGGAACAAACCCTTATGACAATGTAATTCTACTTTCCAATAATCAAGGTGATAAAGGATATTCATTTCAATTTACTTTCAGTATCAATAAAAGAACTGTAAATGGATTTGATATGAATGCACATTATTCTTTCGGAAAATCATTTGCTGTAAATGATGGAACAAGTTCTGTTAATTTAAGTCAGTGGCGATATAATGAAACAGTAAACGGAAGAAATTTTTTATCAACCAGTGTTTCTGATTTTGATCCCGGACACAGAATATTTATTTATGCTTCTAAAAAATTTGTTTATGCTAAAAAGAAAATGTCAACAACAGTTTCTTTGGTTTATACAGCACAAAGTGGAGCACCATTCAGTTATGTGTATGCAAATAGTATGGTTAGAGATTATGCAAACAGCGAATCAAATGATCTTATATATATTCCAACTATTGCAGAACTGCAATCAATGGCATTCTTAACCAATACTGTTGGCACAACAACATATACATCGCAACAACAAAAGAATGCATTAGAAGCTTTTATTCAGAATGATACTTATTTAAATAAACATCGCGGACAATTTGCCGAACGTAATGGTGCACATCTTCCATTCTCGAATATTATTGATCTAAAAATTACGCAAGACTTTAATGTAAAAATCAATAAACATATTTATCAATTTGAATTGAACATGGACATTTTTAATTTTACCAATTTGATTAACAGAAATTGGGGAAGAAATTATTATGTCAGCAATGATCAATTTTCTTTATTGCAGTTTGCAGGATACAGCGGAACAACATTAACACCACTATATCGCTTTAATCCCGAAATAACTCATGCATGGAGTTATAATAATAGTGTAACGCCGGCTTATAGCAATAGATGGATTGGACAATTGGGATTGAGATTTAATTTTTAATAAAATCACTTTCCCCAACCCCATTTTAAAAAGTCAGGGAAAACTCTTGCCCAGGTTGGAACATCATGTTTACCATCTGCTAATTCTATGTATTTAATATGTTCATCAGTATAACCTTTTGCTTTTAATTCAACAATTAAATCCAAAGCATCATCAATACTATCAATCACCCCATTATTATTTCTATCAGCTGTTTCATCCATCACTCCTGTTTCAATAAAAAATTTCAACCATGGTTTAAATAACCCATGCCGAATTTGTAAATGCATCAATCTGTCATTTTCATCATCATATCCATCATCATAACCTTTTCTTCGCCACCATAAACTCGGGCTGAATAAACCAACTTTAGAAAATTCACTTGCATGATTCCATGCAATATCCAATGCACTTAATGCACCAAGCGAAAATCCTGCAAACGATTTTTCTTTGAATGATGGTGCATGATATTCTTTTCTTATAAAAGGCATTAATTCATCCAATGAAAATTTGGTATATAAACCTGCTTTATCACCTCGTTGTTTATAATCGGCGCTATATGCTGTTCCATATTCTCTTTTTCTTTCTGCACCGCAATGAATACCTACACATATTAATGATTCAATTTGATGAGAAGTAATTAACTCATCCAATATTTCATCGAAACACATTTTAATAAGATCTTGCCCATCGTTGATCAACAATAAACTTGCATGATCAAAATAATTAATCTTTGTGGGAAGATAAACATCAACAATTACTTCTCTCTCCAAGTAAGCCGAAGAAATAATATGTTGCTCAATTGTAATAGAATTTAAAGCAGTTGTTTTCTCATCACTCATAATTTCAAAAATAAAGGAATCGTATTAAAAGAAAGATTTAAGATTTACACAAAAATTTACAAGTAATTCAAATGAGTTTCTTAAATTGAAGACGATTCATTTTATTAATTCGAATTAAATAAAACAAGTATGAAAAAAATTGGCATACTGCATGGAAAAGAAAGAAGTTTTCCTGATGCATTTGTAGAAAGAATAAACAGCAAAAATATTCCCGGCATCATTGCTGAGCCCGTAAAAATTGATAAAGTAATGCAAGGCGAAGCAACAGAATATGCGGTGATTATTGATAGAATTAGTCAGGATGTTCCTTTTTATCGTGCGTATTTAAAGAATGCAGCATTATGCGGAACAGCAGTAATTAATAATCCATTTTGGTGGAGTGCTGATGAAAAATTCTTTAATAATTGTTTGGCAACAAAGATTGATGTGCCTGTTCCCAAAACAGTCATCTTACCATCAAGAGATCTGCCAGATGATACTTCAAATGAATCTTTTGCTAATTTGGCTTATCCATTAGATTGGGAAGGAATTTTTAAATACACCGGGTTTCCTGCATACATGAAACCCTTTGCCGGCGGGGGTTGGAAGAACGTTTACAAATTAAATAGTATTGAAGATTTTTTTGAAAAGCATTCTGAAACAAAACAATTAGTCATGTTATTACAAGAAGAAATTGTTTTTGATGAATATTATCGTTGTTATTG
>CAILAF010000058.1 GCA_903832075.1 uncultured Chitinophagaceae bacterium | reverse complement strand
GTCAAGGTTAATGGTTATCTGGTGTGGGCGCTTACTGATAATTTCGAATGGGACAAAGGGTTTAGA
Source organism: uncultured Chitinophagaceae bacterium (assembly GCA_903832075.1). Classification (GTDB taxonomy): domain Bacteria; phylum Bacteroidota; class Bacteroidia; order Chitinophagales; family Chitinophagaceae; genus CAILAF01. The sequence continues at coordinate 2,629 of CAILAF010000058.1, read as the reverse complement.
ACCCGGTTTGGACTTGTGTATGTTGATTTTAAAACGCTCAAACGAACAATTAAAGATTCAGGTTTATGGTTCAAAACGTTTTTGAATTCAGTGTAAAAGTGTCAAAGCTTATAACGGGCGATTATTATAATGGATTTAATAAATTTCCTAAACCAACCATATTGAAGATATTTTCAACGTCCGCATTAGATTTTTCGATTAAAAGGGTAAAACCTTGCCTTTTAACCTCCCTGGAAGCCATAAGAATCATCCGGATTCCGAGCGAGGAGATAAAATTAACTTCTGAAAAATCAAAATAAACTGGTCCTTTAACCCCATTAAGTAAAGCAAATAATTTCACTTCATGATTCGAAACGTAGGTGCTGTCCAGTTTTCCCATAAATGCAATTCTAACTAATGATTCATCCGATTGAATAACTTTCATATTTACTGTTTAATTTAAGATTATCAATTTTCACGTAATTACCAGATATTCAATCATAATCTAATTGTTATGATCATAATTATCGATTTTATTATTTTTCTGTAATTCTCCACGGCGAAAAACAAGTAATATCATTACAATTCAGATACATAATTGTTACATTTTAAATAAATATTAAGAGACTCAGGTTTCAGTTCATTGTGCATACAAGGAAATAAATGAATTTCCTTTGTCCCGAGGAGCTTATAAAAATCGTCAACACTCTCTTAAGTTTAAGTGTTTTGCCCCTTTATAAGAACAAGTTTCATCAGGTTTAATCGGATTTTATTTTGTTTGGAATAGTTTTGTAATAGGCGTCCATTATTTTCGATATAAATCTTAAATATGATGGAAATCAGAATATGCAAGCCACATGAAATTGATGAAGAGGTAATGGACCAGATCATTAACCTTATCTTACAAGGTGGACAAATAAAGAGTGGCAGATCAGGCATAAGGGAATTAATATCTCTGGCTGATTCTGTGGCATACAAGATTTATTATAATGTTGTAATAGGTACAGCAACACTCAAGAACCAATTTCCTGAATATAAGGAGAAAGTTTTCAACCTGGCAAAAGGGCCATCACCTAACAGTTACCAAAAAGAATTAGGTTTTATTGTGACCCACCCAGACTTTGAAAACCAGGGTCATTGCAAAGATCTTCTTGGTGAGTTTTTTAAAAGAATAAGCTCATACACGATTTACGCCACTACCCGAAAAGAATCCATGAAACATATTTTAAGCAAACTTGGTTTCATGCAGACGGGTACAGTATATAATAATGACCTTTCACTCTTAACTTATGACCTGCCAATCGGATCAGAGATCAACAACCTTTTAAGCAATTTCGCACAGAATAGTGGTATTCTGCAGGAAAAACGGTTTTAGTCCTGACCGAATGACAGATAAAATTTACCGGAATGTATCTTAAATGAGATATTAATGCAATAGAAAAGCTTCATTTTTACATGCGAAAGGTTTGGTGGATTAGCACCCAATTTATAACATTATATTTACTGCCCGGGTTAATAAACCGGCTTTTAAAATGGATTATGATTCTATATAACTTATTTAAAACCAAAAAGCTATCAATAGGTGATACGTATAAGGGAGGTAAAATTGCTTATATCGACAACACGGGTTTGCATGGATTTGTCGCGGCTGAATCCGATCAAAGTGTAGCAATTCAATGGGGTAATTACAGAAGAGAGTCGGTAGGAGCGATAGGAGCAGATATAGGAACGGGCTATGTCAATACCAATAAAGTACTTAAAAGTGTGAGTGGTACAACTGTAAATTATGCAGCTGCAACGGCACGATCTTATCATGGTGGGGGCTATGATGACTGGTACTTGCCAAGTAAAGATGAGTTGAATGAGCTTTACATCAACCAGGCATTAATCGGCAAGTTTCATAAATTCTTTTACTGGAGCTCTACCGAGTTCAGTGAAGATTCAGCATGGATGCAATTTTTCAGCAATGGAATACAATTTAGCTACACGAAAAGCGGCACTTACTATGTCCGGGCAGTCCGGGCCTTTTAAAAAATCGATTTATCTTATTAATAATCTAAAAATGACATTATGAGATGGTATTTGATGGTAATGAATAAGTATGATGAATTTCGTGGCAGATCCGGCAAAAAAGAGTTATGGAACTTTGTAATTTTCAATATTATTTTTTTTAAGCTCAGCTATTGCAGTTGACAATATTTCAGGCACCACGGCGGCAGGTCTTCCTTATGGTTTATTCAATTATCTCTACATTATGGCAATTATTATTCCCGGATGGGCGTTAACCATCAGAAGATTACACGATGTAGGGAAAAGCGGGTGGTTCTCACTAATTATTTTAATTCCCGTTATTGGAATAATCTGGCTTTTGACTCTTTTCTGTACTGATGGGGCAATCGGTGAAAATAAATATGGATCTAATCCTGAAATAATTGCTCATTCCTAGCACTTTCCGAGAATAATGTATTACCTTTCGTACTCCTTATATTAAAATTAAGCACTATGGAAGATTTTAATTCAAAACTAAACTATAACTCAACTCATTATAATTTAACGAATGACAATGATTCAATGCAATAATAAGAATGATTTTTATATTATATATTTATACAATATAACATCATTTATAAGGGGTTTTGGGGTTTTGGGG
>CAILAF010000057.1 GCA_903832075.1 uncultured Chitinophagaceae bacterium | reverse complement strand
GGAAAATTAAAAGGAAAAATAATTGTAATTGATAGAATAGATGCTTACAAACAAAGCTTTAAAGCAGATGCACATCGTTACGATGATTCTGATTTAACAAAAATGGCAAATGCACAACCGCAAGCAGCAAGACCACAACCGAATCCTAATGATACAGCTGCTGCAAGAAGAATGAGAGAACAGATGGCACAACGCGGTGGTGGAGGTCAACAACGTGTATTGGCCTTATTAAAAGAATTAGCTGTTAGTGAAGGTGCAGTGGCCATGCTTAGCAGCAGCAATCGTTTTCATGATGGTACATTATTTACACAAGGTGGTGGTGGTTACAAAGGAACTGATCCTGAAAATTTTTTAGACATTGTTGTTGGCATTGAAGATTATAATACCATCTTACGTTTAGTGAAAGCAGGCACACCTGTTAAATTAGATGTTGATGTTCAAACAAGATTTCAAAAAATGGATTTGCAAGGTTATAATGTAATTGCAGAAATTCCGGGAACTGATCCTAAATTAAAAGATGAAGTTGTAATGATCGGCGGACATTTAGATTCATGGCATACAGGAACAGGTGCAACTGATAATGCTTCAGGTTGTGCAGTGATGATGGAAGCAATTAGAATTTTAAAAACATTGGGCTTTCAAAATAAAAGAACTATTCGAATTGGTTTATGGGGCGGAGAAGAAGAAGGTTTATTGGGATCAAGAGGTTATGTAAAGAAAACATTTGCCGATCCTGCAACGATGCAATTATTACCAGAACATGAAAAATTTTCTTCTTATTTTAATATTGATAATGGAACAGGTAAAGTGCGTGGCATTTATTTACAAGGCAATGCAGCATGCAAAGATATTTTTGCGCAATGGTTTGCACCTTTAAAAGATATTACTGATGGAACAATCACCATCAGCAATACAGGTGGCACAGATCATCAATCCTTTGATGGCGTTGGATTACCGGGTTTTCAATTTATACAAGATCCAATGGAATATGATACAAGAACACATCACAGCAATATGGATGTGTATGATCATTTAAGTGAAGATGATTTAAAACAAATTGCAACTGTTGTTGCTGCATTTGTTTATGATGCATCGCAAAGAGATCAAAAATTACCACGCAAAGAATTACCACAACCAAGACCGGCAGGACAACGTGGTTTTTAAATTAATAAGAAAATAAATTTTAAAAGGCTTACAGAAATGTGAGCCTTTTTATTTTGAAATATATTTTTCTGAAAGTGATTTTAGTTTTTGAAAATCCTGAAAATTAACGATGCTATAATTATGATCTCTGGTAATAAAATAAATAGGTACGGCTATAAAAGAATTAAAAAATAAAGCTATAGTCATTAAAAAAAGTTTGGGTGGCGGACTTACAATTAAACAACCACAACTATGTTGTCCATTTGTACTATTATTTGAAATCGTTGAAACAATAACCTCAGCTAACGATATACCAACAACAGTTGAAAAAGCTGTTCGCATAAAACCATTGTGTTTTCTGAATCGTACAGTTTGTATTAAATCCCAATCAATAACTTTTATTTTATCTTTTACCAATAGCGTTAATGAAGAATCATTTACTATTTCTAATTTGCCACGTATTCTTGCAATCTCCTCTCCTTCTTCATGTCGCAAAATAACAATACAATCATATTTTTTTTGTGCAAGAAGTATAGAAGAAATTAAAATAAAGAAGATTGTAAAAAAAGTTTTCATGGCAGTTGGTTTTATAGAATGACATAAAACTAAAAATTATAATTGTTAAAATTTTACCATACAACAAATTTTTAACAATGCCGAATAGAGAACAAAATGTACAAGAGTGCGACGCAACCAAAGCTGACTAAAGATTCTACAGTTGGTAACAAAATATTTATAATTATAACTGTGTTTAAGAGCGATGCGATTATATTTGTTGTTCATGGCAAAAAGCATTTCCGATACACCTTTAATGCAACAGCACAGGGTTATTAAACAAAAATATCCTGATGCTATTTTATTGTTTCGCGTGGGCGATTTTTACGAAACATTTGGTGAAGATGCGATTAAAGCATCGGCCGTTTTAGGAATTACATTAACCAAACGAAATAATGGTGCAGCTTCATCTTTAGAGCTTGCAGGTTTTCCGCATCATGCGTTGGATACATATTTGCACAAGTTGGTGAAAGCCGGTTATCGTGTTGCGATTTGCGATCAACTTGAAGATCCAAAACAAGCTAAAGGAATTGTAAAACGTGGCGTTACAGAATTGGTTACGCCAGGCATTGCTACCAACGATAAATTATTAGAACATAACAGCAATAATTTTTTGGCAGCGGTACATTTTAACGAAGAAAATATAGGCGTTGCATTTGTAGATATTTCCACCGGCGAATTTTGTGTTGCCGAAGGGGATGTGGAATACATTGATAAACTATTGCAGTGTTTAAAACCTGCAGAAGTTATTTTTCAACGCAGTTATCAAAAACATTTTAAAGAAACATTTGGTGTAAAATTTTATACCTACACTTTGGAGAGCTGGATCTTTGATGAAGCATTTGCAACAGAAACTTTGTTGAAACATTTTCAAACTATTTCGCTGAAAGGTTATGGTGTAGAAAATTTGCATCACGGTATTATTGCAGCGGGTGCAGTTTTATATTATTTGAAGGAAACAGAACATCCCAATTTGCAACATATCACTTCAGTTCAAAGAATTGAAAGAGATGATTTTTTGTGGATGGATCGATTTACTATTCGCAATTTAGAAATATTAAACAGTGGCAGCGGCGAAGGAAATAGTTTATTGAAAGTATTGGACAATACAGTGAGTGCGATGGGTGCTCGTTTGCTAAAACGCTGGACTGTATTGCCTTTGAAGGACATTAAAAAAATTAATGAGCGATTAGATGTTGTTGAAATTTTAATTAGAGAAACAGAAGCACGGCATCATTTATCGCAATACATAAAACATTGCGGCGATATTGAAAGATTGGTGAGCAAGATCCCGATGAAGAAAATTAATCCGCGTGAAATAATGCAACTCGCCAAAGGATTACAACAAACTACATTAATAAAAAATATTTGCGAATCTTCTTCGAATGCTTATTTAAAAAGATTAGGCGACGGACTAAATACTTGTCATTTTATTTTAGAAAAAATATTGAATGAAATTGTTGAAACGCCTCCGGTTGCTGCAAACAAAGGAAATACAATTAAAGAAGGTGTTCACAAAGAATTGGATGAGTTAAGAAAAATTGCAAGTGGCGGTAAAGATTATTTAATAAATATTCAGCAAAGAGAATCAGAGAAGACGGGAATTAATTCTCTAAAAATAAGTTTCAATAATGTTTTTGGATATTATTTAGAAGTAACAAATATTCATAAAAATAAAGTTCCGCAAGATTGGATACGCAAGCAAACCCTTGCCAATGCTGAACGTTACATCACTCCCGAATTAAAAGAATACGAAGAAAAAATTACCGGTGCCGAAGATAAAATTTTAGCAATAGAATTAGAATTATACGATCAGTTATTAATTGCATTGCAGGATT
>CAILAF010000056.1 GCA_903832075.1 uncultured Chitinophagaceae bacterium | reverse complement strand
TCCCTTTTACAACCTCGCGATTATCTTGATAAACACGTTTCCATGATGGAATGATAGCATCCATGAACCACGTTAAATTTTCTATAGGGATTAGGTCATTCTCAGATTCTGTAGACACATAGGTTCCGCCTTGCGAAATAACTTCAAAAAATGAAAAAAATTGTTGCAATAAATTGTTTAATTGCTCGGAAGCCTTATACCAGTCTAATACAATAACAAATGTTTCGAAGCTAATAAAAGTAGCTGCATCATTCGCTGAATCCAACAATGATTTCGCGATATCTTTAGCAAAGGATTTGAAGCTAATAAAAGTAGCTGCATCTTTTGCCGAATCTTGAAATGCTTTTAAGACTGATTTTAAGCACTGCTTTTCATCATCTAATGCAATCCGATTTGTTTTGTAATAATATTCCCCGTCTTTAATATCAACATCATCGATTGAAGCTTCGCATCTTGCCTTTATTTCGGGACGGTTCAGCCACGCTTCATAAAAAAACATTGCAAAAAAACGCATTATAAGGTCTTCAAATCTTTTATTGTCAACATGAAACAAAAAATTCAACCAGTCGCCATCAAGCTTGGCACTTAATTTTTTTGATACCGTTTTCTCAGAGTTATGCAAACAAGAAAATGCAAAATGTTCGTTTATCTTATTATCAGGCGCATTGCAATTTATTTCAACATACTCTTCAAAATTACCTTTAAATATTTCAAATCTGTTAAGCGGAAGCCCGCGTGCATTCATTTTGACATATTTATCTGCAGAATCGTCAGATTTAATAGGCAAGTATTCAAAGAAAATTTGAGGATTATCATAATTTTTGAGTTTTTCCCACATATTGCTAGCTTGCGCGTTTGTTATGTTCTTAAATTTTTTATGAATTGCATCCAGCATGACCAGCATGCCGCTGATCGTTGGATCCTTTTCCCATTCATTCATAAACCAGTATGAATCTTTAATAAATTCAGCGGGAACGCGTTCATCTGCAAGAATTGGCATCTCAATAAGTTTTCGGCAAAACAATATAGGCGCCCGACGTGTTTCGTAAGAAAAATGTCCAAGACATTCTTTTGCTTCATTTAGCAAACCAGCTTTTTCAACGATGTAACGATGAACTAAATAAATGGTTGTAAGACGCTGTTGTCCATCAATAGGAATGAATTTATTCTCTGTCTCATCTGTGCAACCATAGATAAGGTTTAAATCCAGTCCGCCTGAATTTTCTTGAAGAGCATTAAAAATGTCATTAATAAACGTTTCACGTATATGATGAATTTGATCTCCGTCTTTCGATTTTCGCCCTTGAGCATAATCGCGTTGTAGTGACGGGATTATTATACGTGTATTTTTTAAGATACTAATCAAACCTTTTTTAATTTATTCACCTCTGGTTCATGAAGTTCAATATAATTTCCAAGACTTTCAACTATAGCATTGAAATAAGCGTCTGAATCATCTTCTGTCCACTGGTTTATATCAGTAACTTGCGTTGAATATGCTTTGTTGAAAACATCCCATGAGGCAATGGGGATGAATTCACCCTCCGCGCCGATGTCTTTAGCCTTGATGGCAAGGCGTTTTTCGCAAAAGAATTTTTTCCCGATACTTCGATTCACGCTATCTGTTAATAATGTCCAATTGTATAACGAATCTTGCTTTTTGTCAGAAAAATGGTTCTTCTGATTTTGGTCTTTAAGTATAGCTCGTTGAAAATCTTCTATAAAGTTTTTCCTGGTTAGAGTATTATCCTTTTCTGATGAAGTGTTATTTGTAATTTCACCTGTTTTAAGATTCATTGACATATTAATATGCTTATTGAATAATATTGTATTGCCTGATGCATCATCATACTTTTTATC
>CAILAF010000055.1 GCA_903832075.1 uncultured Chitinophagaceae bacterium | reverse complement strand
ACTTGATGCTGCAAATGAAAAAGTAAATGAATGGGAAAAATTAATGTGGCAATACCAGCAGGCATTACCAGTTGCTAAGGAAGGAGAAAAATGGATTTTGATGAATAAGATTTTTGACTTAAGATAAACGTTTCATTAATTCATCATCTATTTTTTTAAATAAGTGATAAGGCTTAAACACACGCCATTCGGGTAATTCCATTAATTCAATAAAATAATTTAGCTTCTTTTTTTTGAAATCATATTGTGTTGGCTCAGGCATATTTAATGCAACGATCCATCCATTTTCTTCACTTACTTCATCATACCATTCCTGATAATATTCTTTATCGCTGCTGTGAAAATTTAAAACATTTTCAGTGATCAAAATGAATTTAAAAATATCTTCTGTAAGCAATTTATCAATCACTTCTCGTTTTAATTCCATGATATCATTTTCAATAGCATCATTCCATTCACCAATCATTTCAATGATGGCGAAATTCAATTCATAATCAACATAAATAATTTTAAGGTATAAAGTTCTACTACCAAATACATCCCATTGTGGATGGATATAATAATTGTAAACAGTTTGAGAATATTCAAACTCACTATACACTTGTCCGTAAAAAGGAGATCGTTTGTCTTCTTCTGCAATATAGATATGACGCCAATTATAGAAAGGTTCTATGTCATGCATGACCGTTCATTTTAACAGCCTCCACTGCTTTTTTTACGCTGCCATGTTTTAATAAAAGATCTTTTGCAGTTTCATATTCTTGCAAACCTAATTTATCCATTACCATTTTTACACCTCTATCAACTAACTTAATATTTGTTAATTGCATATTCACCATTTTATTATCTTCTACTCTTCCTAATTGAATCATCACGGCAGTAGAAATCATATTCAAAACTAATTTTTGAGCAGTACCACTTTTCATTCTTGTACTACCAGTTACAAACTCAGGTCCAACAATAACTTCAACAGGATAATCTGCTGCATGACTAACAGGTGAATTTGGATTGCATGAAATACTTCCAGTTGTTATTCCTCTTTTTCTGCATTGTTCTAATGCACCAATTACATAAGGTGTTGTACCACTTGCGGCCAAACCAATTACTACATCTTTATCGCTAATAAAATGTTTTTGTAAATCGGCCCAACCTTTTTCTTTGCTGTCTTCTGCAAATTCAACTGCTTGTGTAATTGCCTTTTCTCCACCGGCAATAATGCCAATTACTAAACCATAAGGAACGCCATAAGTAGGCGGGCATTCACTTGCATCAATAATTCCTAAACGCCCACTGGTGCCTGCACCAATATAAAATAATCTTCCACCTGCTAACATTTTATCACTTATTACAGAAGTTAGTTTTTCAATTTGTGGAATTGCTTTCTCTACTGCAATAGGAACTGTTTTATCTTCTTTATTGATATTGATGAGAATTTCTTCCACACTCATTTTCTCTAAATGTCTATAATTAGAAGCTTGTTCTGTTATTTTAATAAATTGATTCATGTTGCATGATTAAGCGTGATAGGTTATTAATCCATTCATCGGTTTTTGAAATATATTTCCCAATTCTAATTCATATGTATTGCAAAGGTCTTTTAAAACATCTTTAAAACCAAATGCAACACTACCAATAAAATGAATTGGATATAACCAACTTTCGCGATACTTGTATAAATGCGTGAAGAAGAATTCATTCAATCCATCTTCAATAATATTCTCAATCATATAATGTCCGCGATTCTCAGCTAAGAAAATAGCGAAAGATGCTAAATAACGATTGGCTAAAGGTTGTTTATAAACGTTCTCTAATATTTCAACATTATTAGTAGTGAAACGTGCGTCGAATCTTGATCTTAGGTCTTCATCAAAAGTATTATAGAGATAATATTGAATGACTTTTTTACCAAGATAAGCCCCGCTTCCTTCATCACCTAAAATATAACCGATACCCGGACTGTTTTTCATAATACGTTTCCCATTATAAAAACAAGAATTAGAACCGGTACCCAAAATGCAAGCTATTCCTTTTTCATTGCCGCATAAAGCTCTTGCAGCTGCTAATAAATCTGTATTAGCTTCAATGCTAGCAGATGGAAATATTTTTTTAAGAGATGATTTAATGATTTTTACATTAATAGGATTACTTAAACCTGTTCCATAATAATGAACTTCATCAATTGTAATATCTTTTAATTTAGGAACCAATTCTTTTTGAAATAATGCGATGATCTGTGACTGATTTAAAAAGTAAGGACTAATTCCTATTGTATTAATGGTTTTCTTTTTTCCATTGTTAACCAAACACCACTCACATTTTGTAGCTCCGTTATCGGCAATCAATTGTATTGACATAAAATTTTATTTATCAACCGTTAAAATATTTTCAAGCAAAGGTATTCAACATTAATACAGATATTCGTGTTTATATTTTAGCAGACTTAAATTAAGATACAAAGAAGCAACATTTATGGCAAGTAAAAAATTACAAATTTGGTTACCATTGATTTTATCGTTGATCATGGTGATTGGAATGATTATTGGATTTCAGTTAAGAGATAAATCAATTAATAATAATTTTTGGGCTTCAGGGAAGAAATCTTCTGTTCAGGAAGTGATGGATCTGGTAAATAGCAAATATGTTGATAATGTAAAAACCGATAGTATTGATCAAATTATTATAGAACAATTCTTATCAAATCTCGATCCTCACTCTGTATATATTCCGGCCACTAATTTAAAAGAAGTAAACGAAGAGCTAATGGGCAAATTTGAAGGGATTGGTGTTGAATTTAGAATGTTTAATGATACCATGAATATTGTTAATATTATTAAAGATGGCCCTTCAGAGAAAGCAGGAATTATGATTGGTGATGAAATCATAAAAGTGAATGATTCTATTCAGTTAGCGGGTAAAAAAATTGGAACAGATAATATTCGCAAACATTTACGTGGATTAGAAGGTTCATCCGTAAAAGTTTCTATATTAAGAAATGGAGTGATGAAAGATATAACTATTACACGTGGTACAATTCCAGTTTCTTCTATTGATGCTGCTTATTTAATTGAACCAACTGTTGGTTATGTACGCATTAATAAGTTTGCTGAAAATACTTATCGAGAGTTCATGAACAATTTGGAAAACTTGCAAAAACAAGGAATGCAAAAATTAATTCTTGATTTGCGAGAAAATGGAGGCGGACTTTTAAATGAAGCCATTAATATGGCTGATGAATTTTTAGATGGAAATAAATTAATTGTTTATACCGAAGGAATTCATTCGCCACGAAAAGAATATCATTGCGAACGTGATGGTTTATTTGAGAAAGGTGCTTTGGTTGTTTTAGTTGATGAAACATCTGCATCTGCCAGTGAAGTATTAGCAGGAGCGCTTCAAGATTGGGATAGAGCAACTATTATTGGAAGACGAACATTCGGAAAAGGATTGGTTCAATTGCAATATTCATTATCAGACGGGAGTGCTGTTCGTTTAACTATTGCAAGATATTTTACACCATTGGGACGTAACATTCAGAAGTCATATAGCAACGGAAAAGAAAAATATGAAGAAGAATTGCTGAACCGTTATCACGATGGCGAATTAATTAAACAAGATTCTTCCAAATTGCAAGGAACTCCGTTTAAAACACCAAAAGGTCATATTGTCTATGGGGGCGGCGGTATTACTCCGGATATATTTATTCCTTATGATACTTCAAATATGAGTATCAATAACTTAAAATTGTATAAGAAAGATGTATTATCCAATTTTGTATATAATTTATTCCGACAACAATCTGATTTCTTCAGATCGTTTAAGAATACAAACGAATTAACTCAAAAATTCAATCTTTCAGAATCAGTTTGGCAACAATTTAAATCTTTTGCAAAGAAGGATAGTGTTGTATTAGATAATGTTAAACCAAAAGAAAAGTTTGAGTTGTTACAACATATTCAAGCTTTAATGGCAAGACAAATTTTTAGGAATGAAGGTTATTTTGAAGTGATGAATAAGTATGATGACGCTATTCAAAAAGCACTTGGTAGTTTAAAATAAACTACTATCTTTAACAAGCTAAAGTGATTGATTACTCCATTATCTTATGAAAAGATACCAAATATAAATGCTTATATTTATTATTGAATGGAGAAAATTTACATTTTAAGAAAACAAAAAATAATAAGTGGTCCTCACACACTTGAAACATTACAATCAAGAGGTTTGCGCTATAATGATATGATATGGTTTGATGGCCTTACTGATTGGACGCCTGTTGACCAAATAGAAAAATTATCCGGCTACATAAAAAAAGATGAATCTGGGGCTAAATTAACAACAACTCTTTTTGATAAAGTTTTTAGCTTTTTAAAATAATTTTTTTTAAACTCCTATTCAATTTTTTTGTTTTTGATTTCACGTAATTTATTGTAATGTTTGTTTTTCATTTTATGAAATATCTATCTGTTCTATTTGTTTATATTTTTTCTTTTCAATTCAGTCTTGCACAAAACAAAATTATAGTAGCAAAGGATGGTAGCGGTGATTATATTTCGTTGCAAGCTGCAATAAATAATGTATTATCAAATAACAAAAATGAAACAATAATTTTTATTAGGAATGGATTGTATAAAGAGAAATTAATTATTGATTCTTCCAAAATAAATATCAGAATAGTTGGAGAAGATAAATTCAATACCATTCTTACCTACGATGATCATACTGGAAAAATTTCTTCTAAAGGCGATACAATTAATACAAGAAACTCTTACAGTTGTTTAATTAAAGCGAATTATTTTTTTGCAGAGAATATCACTTTTCAAAACGATGCCGGCTTTACTGCCGGACAAGCTGTTGCTATTGAAGTGCAAGGAGATAAAGCAATTTTTTTTAATTGTCGTTTTATTGGTAACCAGGATGTATTATTCACAAGTAGTGACAACAGTAATCAATATTATAAGAACTGTTATATTGAAGGAACAACAGATTTCATCTTTGGTTCTGCAACAGTATTGTTCGATCAATGTCATATTCACAGCAAAAAGAATTCGCATGTTACTGCTGCGTCAACACCCAAAGATCATGCATACGGTTATGTATTTAAAGATTGTATTTTAACAGGCGATACTTCTTTGAATAATGTTTCTTTAGGAAGACCTTGGCGTCCGTATGCAAATGTTGTTTACCTGAATTGTTATTTGGATAAACATATTAAGCCGGAAGGTTGGGCTAATTGGAATAATACAGATAATTATAAAACTGTTAGATATGCTGAATATAAAAATTATGGGCCTGGTGCAAATATTTCAAATCGGGTGAATTGGTCTAAACAATTAGCAGATGATGAAGCAAATAAATATTCAATTGAAAAAATTTTCGGAAATTGGAATCCTTTGGATAAAATCAGTAAGCATTGAAAAAATTATTTCACTTTTTTATTTTATTGGTTTTTGCATTTCCGCTATCATCTTATTCGCAAAAGCAATACAATGTGTTAGATTGGAAAGCAGAAAGCAGTTTAAATACTTATCTGCTTTTACAAATGCATGAACAATATGCTGAACGAAAAACAGAATTTAATAAAGCCATCAGTTCAAAACAGGAATTATTATCTTACAAAAAAAATATTCAGCAAAGATTTATTAAGCTGTTAGGAAATTTTCCAGAAAGAACTGCATTGAATGCAACTGTAACAGGAACAATCAAAGCGGAAAATTATAAGATTGAAAAAATTGTGTATGAAAGTTTTCCGCATCATCATGTAACATCCACATTATATATTCCGGATGGAAATAAAAAATTTCCTGCTGTATTATTTTTCTGCGGGCATGAAGTGGAATCGAAAGCAACTATTTCTTATCAAAAAACTGCCATACTATTTGCGCAACATGGTTTTGTTGTTATGGTGATTGATCCGATATCGCAAGGCGAACGTTTTCAATTAACAGATAAAGATGGTAATCCATTAACTAGAGGCGGAACAACCGAGCATACATTATTAAATGAGTCATCAAATTTATTGGGCTTATCAACTCCGTCAGATGAATTATGGGACAATGAAAGAGGTTTAGATTATTTAGTTACAAGAAAAGAAGTGGATACTTCACGCGTTGGATGTTTGGGAAATTCAGGCGGCGGTATGCAAACAATTTATTTTGCTGCATTCGATAAACGAATAAAAATAGCGGCGCCATGCAGTTACCTCTCTAATAGAGAACGAACTTTAGAAATATCTGGTACAGCAGATGGTTGTGCACAAATACCAAATGAAGGAAAATTTCATCTTGAATTAAGTGATTATTTAATTGCAATGGCTCCAAAACCGTTACTGATATTAGCCGGCAAATATGATTTTATTGATTACACCGGAACAGTAATGGCTTATGATGAATTAAAAAAAGTGTATAACATATTAGATAAACCAAAGCAACTAAAATTATTCAGTTATGATGACGGGCATGGTATCTCTCAACCCAAGCGTGAAGCGGCTTTGCAATGGTTCAGACAATGGATGTATGGTGATGCAAATTTTATTAAGGAAGATGAAATAAAAACTTTTAGTGAAAAAGAATTAATGGCAACAGTAAGCGGACAAGTGAATACTTTTTATACAGGTGAATTAAATCTTTTTGGGAGAAATTTTTTATTGTTTGATGAATTACAAAATAAAAGGCAAGCATTCCTGAATCAAAATATAGCGTTATTAGCAAAAAAAATATCTGAAATAATAGGAATTGAAATTGGCAGACATACTTTGCAAGTTGAAGAAGCGGGCCAATTACAAAAAAATAATTTTATCATTCATAAAACAATTCTAAGAAAAGAAAACGAGATACCGTTACCATTATTATTGATCAATCCACTCTCTACTTCAAAAAAAATAATTATTTACTTAAATGATAATGGAAAAAATAAATTAGTGGATAGTTCAAATTTTATTCAAGAATATTTGAATAATAATTGTTCGATTATACTTGCTGATATAAGAGGAATTGGTGAAACAGAAGATAAAGCTGAGTTTAATGATCCGAAATATTTTAATAAAGAATATAGAAATGCCATGTTGGCTTTGCATATTGGCAAATCGTTAGTTGGGCAAAGAACAAATGATATTCTAAATATTCTTCAATTTGTTCATCAAAATGACGCTTATAATAAAATTCCTATTGAAGTGAATGCTGTTGGTATCACATCTTTACCTGCGTTGTATGCAGTATTGTTTGATAATACAGTGAGTGAATTGAATTTATACAAATCAATCAATTCATTCAAAGAAATATTTGATTTTCCTATTGAAAAGAATTGGTATTCATGGGTGATACCTGATGTTTTACAATATTTTGATGTTCCTGATATTGAAAAAATAATCTTCTCAAAATCCAATCCTCCGGTCATTCATCATATTCCTTTATTTCCGTTATAAAAAATCTATACATTTATTTGTTGTTATCTTATAGATATATTTTTTTCAACTAACTAAACTAACGCTGATGTTACTAAAGAAATCATTTGCATTAATCATTACATGTTTATTTGTTTTTTCAACAAGCCTTATTGCACAAAATATTCCAACACCAAAAGAACATTTTGGTTTTAATATTGGAGATAATTATCAACTTGCTACTTACACTCAAACTGAAGCTTATTTTAAAAAATTAGCTGCTGCATCTGACAGAGTTAAATTAATTGAGATTGGTAAAACAGAGGAAGGAAGAAGTCAGTATATGTTAATTGTTTCTTCTCCTGAAAATATTAAGAGGCTTGATCGTTACAAAGAAATTTCGCAACGATTGGCTCATGCAGAAAATTTAACGGATGATCAAGCGCATGCTTTGGCAGCAGAAGGTAAAACAGTTGTTTGGATTGACGGAGGATTGCATGCAAATGAAGTTGTTGGTGCACATCAATTGATTGAAACAGCTTATGAATTGATCAGCAGAAAAGATCCTGAAACATTACGCATATTGGATCAGGTAATTATTTTAATGACACATGCAAATCCCGACGGACAAGAATTGGTTTCTAATTGGTACATGCGTGAAAGCAAACCTGAAAAACGTTCATTAGACCAATTACCAAGATTATATGAAAAATATGCAGGTCATGATAATAACCGTGATTTCTATATGTTGAATTTGAAAGAAACACAAAACATGACGCATCAGTTATATGTGGAATGGTTGCCGCAAATAATGTATAATCATCATCAGGCAGGTCCTGCTGGTTCAGTAGTTGCAGGTCCTCCGTATCGCGATCCTTTTAATTATGTTTTTGATCCATTAGTAATGACAAGTTTAGATGCTGTTGGTGCAGCAATGATTAATCGTTTGAATTTAGAAGGAAAGCCGGGATACACTGAGCGTGCAGGTTCTGTTTATTCAACCTGGTATAATGGCGGATTAAGAACCACCACTTATTTTCATAACATGATTGGATTACTGACAGAAATTATCGGAAGCCCAACACCATCTGATATTCCATTAGTACCTCAACGTTTAATTCCGAATAGTGCTACACCTTTTCCAGTTACACCGCGGAAATGGTATTTTAAAAACTCCATTGATTATTCTGTTTCGTTAAATTATGCAGTGTTAGATTATGCACAACGTTATCATGATGAGTTGTTGTATAATATTTATAAAATGGGAAAAAATTCTATTGAACGAGGTGAAAAAGATTATTGGACATTATCTCCAAAAAAAATTGCAGAGATCAATGATTTATATCAAGCTTCTTTAAAAATAGCAGCACCAAACAGAAGAAATGCAAATGCAGATTCAGCAACAGCAAATACAAGAGGTGAAGGAAATAATATTCCTTTAAAATTTTATGATACAGTAATGAAGAATTCCTCATTACGTGATGCACGTGGTTATATTATTCCATCAGATCAAAAAGATTTTGCAGGAGCAACAAGATTTATCAATGCATTGATTGGAACCGGCATTGCCATTCAGAAAGCAACAACAGAATTTACTGTAGCAGGAAAAAAATATCCTACAGGTTCTTATGTTGTTAAAACAAATCAGGCATTTCGTCCGCATGTAATTGATATGTTTGAGCCGCAAGATCATCCAAATGATTTTTTATATCCCGGTGGTCCGCCCGTTGCACCTTATGATGCAGCTGGATGGACATTGGCTTATACAATGGGAGTGAAGTTTGACAGAATATTAGAACCATTTGATGGTCCGTTTGAAAGAATACCATATGGTGAAACACAAACAGTTAAAGGAACTATTAATATAATTGGTTCTGTAAAAGGATATTTGATAGATGCAAAAGCAAATAAATCTTTCACTATTGCAAACGATTTATTGAGAGAAGGAATTGAAGTTTATAGAACAACTGATTCAATAAAAGATGTTGATGCAAGTCTGGGTTCTTTTTATGTGCCATCATCATCTAAAACAAAATCAATCATTGAAAAAGTTATTACAGAAAATGGTGTTGCAGTAAATACAGTTTCTAAAAAACCAACATCACTACAAAAAATTAATAATGCACGAATTGCATTATGGGATAATTATGGCGGATCAATTCCATCAGGTTGGGTTAGATTTATTATGGAGCAATATCATTTTCCGATTGATGTTATTTATGCAAAAGATATTGATACCGGAAATCTTCGATCAAAATATGATGTGATTGTTTTTGTTGGCGGTGCAATTCCGGGAGTAAACAATGCAGGCAATGCTTTCAGAGGAAGAAATGAATTAAAGCCTGAAGATGTTCCTGCTGAATATCGAAACAGCTTAGGAAGAATAACAGCAGAAAAATCTATTCCTGAATTAAAGAAATTTATAGAAGCAGGTGGTAATATTGTGGCAATTGGATCAAGTACTAACCTTGCTTATCATTTAAATGTGCCTGTTCGTGATGCATTGGTTGAAATGGT
>CAILAF010000054.1 GCA_903832075.1 uncultured Chitinophagaceae bacterium | reverse complement strand
TATTTTCTGTTACAACAATACCATCATCAACCACCAAACCCGTTGCCAGAACGATTCCTAACAAGGTTAAGATATTAACTGAGAATCCTGCGATATACATAATAAAGAAAGTAGCCACTAAAGAAATCGGAATATCAATTAATGGTCGCACAGCAATTAACCAGTTTCTAAAAAAGAAAAATATAACTAATACAACTAAACTAAATGCAATGATTAATGTTTCTTTTACTTCAGCTAATGAATGCCGAATATTAACTGTGTTATCAAACAGAACATTAATTACTATGTCTGATTTATTTGCTTTTTTTATTTGATCTAATCTTTTATAAACTTCATCAGCAATTTGAATATTATTAGCGCCGGGTTGTGGTACAACTGCCAAGCCCACTGCATTTACGCCATTATATTTCCAACTTTGTTCCGGAGATTCAGGACTTAATTCAACTCGTGCAACATCATTTAATCTAACAATACCGGTACTATCTTCTTTAATGATTAAATCTCTAAATTGTTTTTCAGAAGTTAATCTTCCTAATGTTCTTATCGTTAACTCGGTATTATTACCATAAATTTTTCCCGGTGGTAATTCTATATTTTCTGAATTGATAGAATTGCTGATATCGTTATATGCAACATTATGAGAAAGCATTTTATCTGGATCCAACCAAACATGCATTGAATATCTTTTCTGACCAAAGATGTTAATGGAACTAACATCATTTATTGTTTGTAATTGTTGTTGCAAAGTATTTTCAGCATAATCACTCAATTCCATTAATCCTTTCGTATTACTTTGTACAGCAATAAATAAAATTGGATCGCTGTTTGCATCTGCTTTAGAAACAACCGGTGGTGCATCAATATCTAATGGAAGATTTCGAGTTGCTAATGCAACTTTATCTCTAACATCACTCGCTGCAGCTTCCAAATCAACGCCTAAATTAAATTCAATGGAAATTGAACTATTACCTAATGTACTGGAGGATGAAATTGTTCTGATACCCGGAATACCATTTACTTGTTTTTCTAATGGTTCAGTAATTTGACTTTCGATGATATCAGGATTTGCACCGGTATAAGAAGTTGAAACCGAAATAACCGGTGGATCAATTGCAGGATAATCTCTAACTGCTAAAAAAGTAAACCCTACCACTCCAAATAAAATGATCATTAAGTTCATTACTGTTGCAAGTACTGGTCGCTTCAATGATAATTCAGAAATATTCATGCTGTATGTAGCTATTCGTTTGTAAGAATAATTTTATTATCGTTAGTTATTGTTATTGGCTTTTGCAATCTCATCTAAAGTTTTAACACTTCTAACTTTTACAGCAACTTTAGGACGTGCAAATAAAACACCTGTAACAACAACTGTATCTCCAATATTTAAACCGTTAGTAATTTCAACATTATTTGCTTCGCGCAATCCTGTCTTTACGTTTACAAAACTTGCTTTACCATTTTTTACCAAAACAATTTGATTATACTTATCATCCGGAATTAATGAATTAGTTGGAATCATGATTGCTTTTGTATCAGCACCAGCTGAAACATATACTTTAACAAATGCGCCGGGATTTAATTTTTCGGTTTCGATGATTGCTCGCACTTTTAAATTTCTTGTTGCTTGATTAATTTGCGGTTCGGTTGCAATGATGGTTGCCTTTCTGCGTCCGGCTTTGCCTGCATCTGATTCTACTTCAACTGTATTTCCTTTTTTAATAATGCTTGCATATTCTTCAGGAATAGTAAAATCAATTTTTAATTTATTTACTTCTTGCACAGTTGCAATAATAGTTGCAGGTGTAACATAAGCACCGGGACTAACTTGTCTTAATCCAACCAAACCATCAAAAGGAGCTTTAATAACTGTTTTATCAATCAATGATTGAGTGTAAGCCATATCTGCCTGAACACTTTTAACTTGATTTAATGCTGCATCATAATCGCTTTGATTAAGTCCATTAACAGCTAATAATTTTTTATCCCGTTGTTCTGTTATCTGCGCTAATTCTAACTGCACTTTTGATTTTTGTAATTGCGCTTGCAAATCAGC
>CAILAF010000053.1 GCA_903832075.1 uncultured Chitinophagaceae bacterium | reverse complement strand
GTAATCACACTATAATTAAATTAAGATGCAAGCAGACGTATTAAATATAAAAGGGAAAAAAACAGGTAGAACAATTGAATTGCCTGAGGAAGTATTTGGGGTTGAACCTAATGATCATGCCATCTATCTTGCAGTAAAACAATATTTGGCAGCACAACGTCAGGGTACACATAAAGTTAAAACACGTGCTGAGGTACAAGGTGCCAGCCGTAAATTACATAAACAAAAAGGCACAGGCGGTTCACGTAAAGGTAATATCCGTAACCCTTTGTATAAAGGTGGTGGTACTATCTTCGGGCCTAAGCCGCATGCTTACGATTTTAAATTGAACCGTAAAGTAAAAGACCTTGCAAAGATTTCTGCATTAAGTCATAAAGCAAAAGATACAGCATTGTTAGTAGTAGAAGAAATTGTTTTAGAAGTTCCCAAAACAAAACAAGTAGTTGAAGTATTAAAAGGGCTTAATATAGCTGATAAAAAAACATTATTGATTATTGCTGATTATAACGATAATCTTTATTTAAGTACACGCAATGTTCCAAATGTTGCCGCTACTTTATTGGCTGATATTAATACCTATGATATTATTAATGCAGATGTTTTAGTGTTGACAGAAAATGCAGCTAAAATTTTTGCGGAAAAAGAACTTGTAGAAGCATAATTTAAAAAACGTTTCAATAATATAAGATACGATGAAACTGACAGAAATTTTAATAAAGCCTATTTTAACTGAGAAGGCAAATGCGCAGCAGGAAAAGTTGAGAAGATATGCTTTCAAAGTAAACCGTAAGGCTAATAAATTAGAAATTAAAAAAGCCGTAGAAGAATTTTATGGTGTGAGTGTGATTGATGTGAATACGGTTGTTGTACCCGGGAAAAATAAAACCCGTTATACTAAAGCAGGTTTTATTCAGGGACAAAAACCTTCTTTCAAAAAAGCAATGGTAACAGTTGCAGAAGGTGAAACAATTGATTTGTACGCAAATATTTAACTATAGCAAGCGAAGCTGAAAAATTCGCAATAAAAAGAAAAGAAAATGGCATTAAAAAAGTATAAACCAATGACAGCCGGCACACGCTGGAGAATTGGAAATGCGTATGCTGAAATTACAACCAATCAACCGGAAAAGGCTTTATTAGAGCCAATGAAAAAGTCCGGCGGGCGTAATGCACAGGGTCGTCGTGCGATGAGATATATTGGTGGTG
Source organism: uncultured Chitinophagaceae bacterium (assembly GCA_903832075.1). Taxonomy (GTDB): domain Bacteria; phylum Bacteroidota; class Bacteroidia; order Chitinophagales; family Chitinophagaceae; genus CAILAF01. The sequence continues at coordinate 1,348 of CAILAF010000053.1, read as the reverse complement.
GTCATAAAAAGCATTACCGTGTTATAGATTTTAAACGTAGCAAACAAGATATAGAAGCAACAGTTGTTTCTATTGAATATGATCCTAACCGTACTGCATTCATTGCTTTATTAGAATATAGTGATGGTGAAAGAAGATACATCATTGCACCGCAAGGCTTACAGGTTGGTACGAAAGTATCTTCCGGAGATAATGTAGCTCCTGAAATCGGTAATGCATTACCAATGAAAAATATCCCGCTTGGTACAATGATTCATAATATTGAAATGCAACCGGGTCAGGGTGGTAAGTTGATCAGAAGTGCAGGAACATCAGCTCAATTGGCTAATAAGGAAGAAAAATATGCAGTATTAAAAATGCCTTCCGGCGAATTGCGTAAAGTATTGATTAATTGTTTTGCAACAGTTGGTATTGTTTCAAACAGTGACCATAATTTGGAAACAGCAGGTAAAGCAGGTGTGAATCGTTGGAAAGGTGTTCGTCCGCGTACACGTGGTGTTGCCATGAATCCTGTAGATCATCCGATGGGTGGTGGTGAAGGTAAAGCTTCCGGTGGTCAGCCTCGTTCAAGAAACGGACAATATTCAAGAGGATTGAAAACAAGAACAAAAGGAAAAGGAAGTGATAAATTGATTATTCAGAGAAGAGACGGTAAAAAAATAACTAAGTAAGTAATTAAAGTTAAAATGGTTCCGAAAAATCGGGACAAATAAACAGATTGAAAATTTACGGTGAACCAAATCCTTAAATCTACAATCACAAATCAAAAATAAACATGGGTCGTTCAATTAAAAAAGGTCCTTATGTGGATCATAACTTAGAAGGAAAAGTGCTTGCGATGAATGATGGCAAATTGAAGAAAGGTGTTGTAAAAACTTGGAGCCGTCGTAGTACCATCACTCCTGATTTTGTTGGACATACATTTGCCGTGCATAATGGAAACAAATTCATTCCTGTTTATGTTACAGAATTTATGGTAGGACATAAGTTAGGTGAATTTGCACCAACAAGACATTTCAAAGGTCATTCAGGAACTAAGAATGCATAATTAAAAGAAACTAATTAAAATGGAAGCAGTAGCTAAACTGAAAAATTATCCCACAGGTCCACGCAAAATGCGTTTGTTGGCAGATGTGATCCGTGGCATTGAAGTGGAAAAGGCTTTGGCTATATTAGAGCATCATCCTCAACACAATGCTACTCCGTTAGCAAAGTTATTGAAGAGTGCCATCAGCAACTGGGAACAAAAAAATAATGGAGCCAGCGCAGCAGACAGCAGCCTTATTGTAAAAACTGTTTTTGTGGATGGTGGTCGTGTACTGAAACGTATGCGTCCGGCACCTCAGGG
>CAILAF010000052.1 GCA_903832075.1 uncultured Chitinophagaceae bacterium | reverse complement strand
GGATTAATTCCAGGAACTGCGAATGTTACCGGAAATATTGCATTTACAGTTGTGTTGGGAGTGATTAGTTTCTTTGTGATTTTATTCAGTACCAATCGTCATTTCTGGGCACATATTTTTAACCCTCCGGTACCGGGATTTGTAAAACCAATTTTGGTACCTGTTGAGTTCTTAGGAATTTTCACAAAACCATTTGCATTGATTGTCCGTCTTTTTGCCAATATGGTGGCAGGACATATCATCATTACTTGTTTTGTAATGTTGATCTTTATTTTCGGAGCAATGAGCACAGCAGCAGGATGGGGTTTTGCTCCAGTTTCTATTGCCTTTACTGTATTTATTTATTTCATTGAAATATTGGTTGCGTTTATTCAAGCATTCATCTTTACTAATTTAACAGCAGTGTTTATTGGTCAGTCTAGAGAAGGTGCTCATGAAGAAGCACACCACTAACTTTTTTTTCATAAACAAAAACAAACAGTATGTCTGCAATTATCAATTTGTTGGATGTTAGTTTAAGCCACTTAGGTGGTGCTATTGGTGCAGGTTTAGCTGCAATCGGTGCTGGTATTGGTATTGGTCAGATTGGTAAAGGTGCTGTTGAAGGCATTGCACGCCAACCTGAAGCTGGTAACGACATCCGTGCAAACATGATTTTAACTGCTGCGCTTGTTGAAGGTGCTGCATTGTTTGCTATCATCGTAGGATTCTTAGCAATGGTGTTGAAATAACATTATTGCAAAAACTTATACTGCATCTTAAGCAAAGGGCGGCGGATGCAGTATTATTTCTAAAACAGAAATTTGAAATATATGAAATTGCTTACACCGGATCCGGGGTTGTTGTTATGGACGCTTCTTGCGTTTTTAATTGTATTTTTTATTCTGAAAAAATATGCTTGGCCTGCGATTATTAAAGGTTTGAAAGAACGTGAGGAAGGTATTGCTAATGCAATCGCATCTGCTGAAAAAATTAAAGTAGAAATGGCTCAATTAAAAAATGAGAATGAAGCTTTATTGCAACAGGCTCGTGAAGAAAGAGCAGTAATGATTAAAGATGCTAAAGAAGCTTCAGATAAAATGTTGTCAACAGCAAAAGAAAAAGCAAAGGCTGAATATGATAGAATTGTTGCTGATGCGCAACAAGCCATTCAACAACAAAAAAATGCTGCATTAACTGATGTAAAAAATCAAGTTGGTGCATTAGTGATTGAAGTGAGTGAGAAAATTTTAAAAAGAGAGTTGAGTAATAAAACTGAGCAAGAAAAATATATTAAAGGTTTAGCGGAAGTGATTAAATTAAATTAAAAATGAAGAGTTAAGAATTATGAGTTGAGTGATATCATTCATAATTTATAATTCAAAATTCATAATTAAAAAGATGCCTAATCCACGTTTAGCAGCGAGATATGCAAAAAGTTTAATTGATCTTTCTATTGAAAGAAATCAATTAGAAGTGATATATAAAGACATGCAATATCTTCAAGCGGTTTGCAAAATCAGTCGTGAGTTCGTGAATTTATTACGCAGTCCGATTGTTAGTGGTGATAAGAAAAAATCAATAATCGTTGCTGTTACTAAAGGAAAAGTAAGTGATTTAACAGATGCATTCAATGTTTTATTAGTTAATAAAGGTCGTGAAAGTGATTTACCCGAAGTAGTGGAAGCTTTTATTAATCAGTATAACGAAATCAAAGACATTCATAAAGTGAAACTGACTTCGGCAGTTGAATTAGGTAATGAATTAAAAAATGCGATTACTGAAAAAGTAAAAGCTGCACATCAATTAGGTTCAATAGAATTAGAATCTAAAGTTGATGCTAATTTAATTGGTGGATTTGTTTTAGAGTTCAATAACAATTTATTGGATGCAAGTATTTTGAGAGATTTGAAAGATATTAAAAAACAATTTGCGAAGAATACTTATGTACATAACATCAGATAATTGTTGAGTAAAGAATAAAATGTTGAAGTGTGCGATGCAACTTAGTTTAATTGAAAAACAAAAACTGAAAACAAAAAAATAAAATTCTAAATTTTACAATATGGTAGAAATTAAGCCGGATGAAATATCAGCAATATTACGAGAACAGCTGAGCAATTTCAATGCAAGTGCAGATTTGGAAGAAGTAGGAACAGTGCTTGTTGTAGGTGATGGTATTGCACGTGTATATGGATTAAACAATGTTGGATCAGGTGAATTAGTTGAGTTTGAAAACGGTACTAAAGCCATTGCATTGAATCTTGAAGAAGATAATGTTGGTGTGGTATTAATGGGCGAAAGCGGTGATATTAAAGAAGGTGCAAAAGTTAGACGTACCGGACAAATTGCTTCTATTAAAGTTGGTGATGGTTTAGTTGGTCGTGTAATTAATACTTTAGGTGAACCGATTGATGGTAAGGGACCTGTTATTGGTGAATTATATGAAATGCCGTTAGAACGTAAAGCGCCTGGTGTAATTTTTCGTGAGCCTGTAAAAGAACCATTACAAACAGGTATCAAAGCAATTGATGCAATGATTCCAATTGGTCGTGGTCAACGTGAGTTAGTTATTGGTGATCGTCAAACAGGAAAAACAGCTATTTGTGTAGATACAATAATCAATCAAAAAGAATTTTACGATGCAGGCAAACCTGTTTATTGTATTTATGTTGCTATTGGTCAGAAAGCATCTACTGTTGCTGGTGTAATGAAAACATTGGAAGAATATGGTGCAATGGCTTACACTACGATTGTAGCAGCTTCTGCATCTGATCCAGCTCCATTACAGTTCTATGCTCCATTTGCGGGTGCTGCAATTGGTGAGTTTTTCCGTGATACCGGAAGGCCAGCATTAATTATTTATGATGATCTTTCTAAACAAGCGGTAGCTTATCGTGAAGTGTCTTTGTTATTAAGAAGACCTCCAGGACGTGAAGCATATCCTGGTGATGTATTCTATTTGCATAGTCGTTTATTGGAAAGAGCTGCGAAAATCATCGGTAATGATGATGTTGCAAAGAATATGAATGATTTGCCTGCAAGTATCAAACATTTAGTGAAAGGTGGCGGAAGTTTAACTGCTTTACCAATTATTGAAACACAAGCGGGTGATGTATCAGCTTATATTCCTACAAATGTAATTTCTATTACTGACGGACAAATATTCTTAGAAGGTAACTTGTTTAACTCGGTTATTCGTCCTGCTATTAACGTATTTATCTCTGTAAGTCGTGTGGGTGGTAATGCACAGATTAAATCAATGAAAAAAGTAGCAGGAACTTTAAAATTAGATCAGGCATTGTATCGTGAAATGGAAGCGTTCGCAAAATTTGGTGGTGATTTGGATGCTGCTACTAAAGTTGTATTAGATAAAGGAGCACGTAACGTAGAAATATTAAAGCAATTGCAATACTCACCAATGAGTGTTGAAAAACAAGTTGCTATTATTTATTTAGGTACACAAGGTTTATTGCGTGATGTGGCTGTAAAAAATGTGAAAGCATTTGAAGCACATTTCTTAACAGAGATGGAAAATAAATTACCGGATGTATTAGCTGAATTTAAAAAAGGAAACTTGCCTGATGATGGTGTGAAGAAAATGGTTGATTTAGCAAAAGGATTAATGTCTCAGTACAAATAAATTCTTTTTAAGAATAATAATGTAGATGGCCTCGAAATTTTCGAGGCCATTTTATTTTATAAAAGTTGAAATAAGATAATGTTAATTTAATTCGTATAAATAATAACAATCAGACCTTTCTATCCAATGGTTAAAGTTAAATTTGAAAACCCAATCCGGAAAAGAAGCGTATACCATTTTTTTGTTGAATAATGAATCTTCATATTTCATTCTGTTTTTTGTTACAAACAAACAAGTATAACCTTTTACAGATTTGGCTTCTGAGATAGAATTTATTTTTTTGATGGTAAGATTTTTCGGCATGAAGAAAGACACTTTTAATCCCACTTTTACGTATGGATTTTCGTCCGGATCGAGGCAATATAAAATACTTTTCTCCTTATATGTATAAAAAATATGTTTGTATAATGGCTCATGTACGTTTAATTTTTTAAAGATAGTAATGGTCAGTAATAACAGATTAATGATCCAGCATATTTTTAAAAAGAATTGAGTTGATTTTCGTTCCAGCATATTTGTTCGTTGGAGAACCAGTACAAACATTACCGGTAAAAAACCAATCACCGGAAATAAAAAACGAAGCTCTTTGTGTGTTAAAATAAAATGAACTAAAATAAACGGAAATATGCTCCAGGTAATACTGTGCTTGGGAAAATAAATAAAAAATAAAATTACAGAGCATATTATTAAAATACTGATGGGTGGAATACCTCTTATAAATGTTTCAATGAAATAAAACAAAACACCTTGTTTACCAAAGTTCTCGGCTTTGTGTAAAATAATATTCTGATAAAAATAATTGAATACAGTAAACACCCATTTGCCATAAAACCATCTGTCAATAATAATACCCAATGCATAAATCAGCAAAGCGCCGATTGTTATGTAAAGTAGTGTTGTAAGTGTAAATCGTCAGCATAAAGTGGACAAAATATAGTCTAAATTAGTAGAGTGTTTCCATCATTAATCATTAAACCAAAAATGACATGGAACAGAAGCCAAAACAATCTACAGAGAACT
>CAILAF010000051.1 GCA_903832075.1 uncultured Chitinophagaceae bacterium | reverse complement strand
GGGAATCTATTTTTGATAAAGATGGAAAAGCAAATAATTATATGAAGTTGTATGATGAGATCAGCAATACATTTATAAAGGAGAATTAGTTCAATCTTTTTTTCATTACAAAATTTAAGTTCCTCATTCCAATAATAAAACATCAACTATACATTCTATTTAATTCAATTCAGATTTTCTCCAGAATTAATGTTCTATTTTGCTGTACAAACCAACGTTGTGAAACTTCTGATTATTGAAGACGAATTAGCTTTAAAAGAAAGTTTGATAGAATATTTATCAGCTTCGGGCTATTTATGCGAATCAGCTTCACATTTCAACGAAGCGGTTGAAAAGATAGAATTATATGAGTATGATTGTATTGTTTTAGATATTATGTTACCCGGTGGTTCTGGTTTACAAATTCTGCAATATTTAAAAGACAATAAAAAAGCAGACGGCGTTATAATTATCTCGGCAAAAGATTCTTTGGAAGATAAAATAAAAGGAATTGAATTAGGCGCAGATGATTATTTAACCAAACCGTTTCATTTATCTGAATTAAGCGTTAGGATTGCTGCCATCATCAGAAGAAAACAATTCGGCGGACAATCAATTTTACAACATGCTTTTTTTTCAATTGATACCATTGCAAAAGTGGTAAAAGTAAATAATGCGGCATTAGATCTTACTCAAAAAGAATATCAATTGTTATTGTTTTTTATCATCAACAAGAACAGAGTGCTTTCTAAAAATGCCATTGCACAACATTTATGGGGCGATGATATGGACTATACAGAGAACTACGATTTTTTGTACACACATATTAAAAATGTAAGAAAAAAAATTATGACTGCAGGTGGCGAAGATTGCATCAAATCCATGTACCGAGAGGGTTACAAAATGATATTGCCATGAAATTATTTACAAAATATAATCGCATTAGTATTGCCGCTACCATTTTCACTTTTGTTGTAGGAAGCATCGCTTTTTATTTTGTGCTGCATTATATTTTAATTCGTCAGTTAGACGAAACCTTACGTTCCGAACAACAAGAGATCGTTGAATATATTGATGCACATCATCAATTACCGGAAATTGAAAACACAAAAAATCAATGGATCGCTATTGAAAAATCTAATCAACCTATTCAAAAACAAAAAACAAAAAGTTATACTGTTTTCAATCCGAGAGAAAATGAAAACGAAAAAGTTAGACAATTAATCTTTTCTGTTTTTGTTAATCAAACAAATTATAACATAACAGTAAATAAATCAGAAGTTGAAACGGATGATATTTTAAAACTGATCATTTTAGTAACCATCGGAATGATTGCCTTGATATTGTTATTGAATTTATTGATCAACAGAAATATCATCAATCGCTTATGGCAACCTTTTTATCATTCAATTAATAAAGTAAAAGAATATCATTTAAACGATCGGCAATCATTGCATCTTCCAAAAGAAGATACCGATGAATTTAATTTATTGAATGACAGTTTAAATGTTATGACACAAAGTGTTCGGCAAGATTATCAAACGCTGAAAGCCTTTACAGAAAACGCTTCGCACGAAATGCAAACACCTTTGGCGGTGATAAAATCTAAAACAGAAATGTTGTTGCAGCAACAAAACATTAGCGAAGAGGCCATGAAACAAATTATTGGAATTGAAGAGGGCATACAAAAATTATCGCGTTTGCATCACTCTTTATTATTATTAACTAAAATTGAAAACACACATTTTAAGTTTGATGAGAAAGTAGATATGTACGAATTGCTTTCTCAAAAAATTGAAGAGAAAAGAGAAGTATTTGAATCAAAGAAATTAACTGTTGTAAAAGACCTTCAATTTGTTAGTTTACGGTTTCATCAGCAATTAGCTGAGATACTCGTTAATAATTTGTTGAGTAACAGTATTCGTTATACACCTGCAAACGGCATTGTTACGATTGAATTAGATGATGAAAAATTAATTGTTAGAAACACTGCAACAGAAAATAGTTTAGACGTTGATAAAATATTTCAACGATTTTATAAAGCGCAGCAAAACCATGAGGGCAATGGACTGGGGCTTGCTATTGTAAAAGAAATTGGCAAGATCGCAGGTTTTGATGTGCAATATTTGTTTCATAACAATCACCACATTTTTACCATTTATTTTAAACAATAGCGAATGAGAAGAATATTTTTTTATTGTATTTTTTTATTGATTAGTTCAATTCGAGTTGAAGCGCAAGAAAAAAATTTGAATGATTATATCAATACAGGAATCAATAATAGTCCTTTATTGAAAGATTATACCAATCAAAAACTATCTAACTTAATTGATAGCATGCGATTGTTGGCTGGATATAAACCACAAGTAAATGCAATAAGCTCTAACACGTATGCGCCTTCGTATAAAAATTGGGGATATGATGGCGCCATAACAAACGGTGTAAATTTTGCGCAACAAGTAGTGGCCACACAAAGATTGGTGAGTAAAGAAAATATGGCTAATCAACAAGAAGCCATTCGTTTGTTGAATGAATCTATTTCTGTTTCAGGAAAAATTACTGAACAAGATTTAAAAAGATCTATCGCCGCACAATACATCACTGCTTATGGAAATTGGCAACAATTTCAATTCAATCAGGATGTATTGAAATTAATGAAAAAAGAAGAAGCTATTTTAAAACAACTCACCGAAAAATCTGTTTACCGACAAACAGATTATTTAAGTTTTTTAGTAACCATTCAGCAACAGGAATTAACCATCACACAATATCGTGTTCAATATAAAAACGAATTGGCGGCATTAAATTATTTATGCGGCATTAAAGACACATCTTATACAACCATTGCTGCGCCTGCATTACAAGTAGATGTATTGCCCGATGCTGAGAGTTCAATTTTTTATCAGCAGTTTAATATTGATAGTTTAAAAATAAAAAATAGCGCTTCGCAAATTGAATTCAATTATAAACCAAAAGTAAATTTATATGCCGATGGAGGTTATTTAAGTTCGTTTGCAGAACAGGCATATAAAAATTTTGGCGTAAGTGCCGGCGTAACGATTGCAGTTCCTATTTATGACGGCAAACAAAAGAAAATGCAATACAATAAATTATCTATTGCAGAACAAACCAGACAAACTTATCGGGATTATTTTAAAACGCAGTATCAACAACAAATTGCGCAATTATTTCAACAATTAAATTCATTACAAGAAATTATTAATCAGGCAAACAGTCAATTAAAATATGTTGAAACATTAATTGAAGCCAACAGAAAATTATTAGAAACCGGAGAAGTACACATGCCCGATTATATTTTAGCTATCGGCAATTATCTCAATGCAAAAAATATCATTACACAAAATACCATCAATAAATACCAAATCATTAATCAAATAAATTATTGGAACAGAAAATAAATTTTATGATAAAAAATATTCAATCATACTCAAAATATTTATTGTTGTTTTTATTGATTGCATCATGCAAACAACAAGATAAAACTGCAGCAAAAGAACCGGCAGAAGAAAAAACAGAGATCATTGGAACGCCCGTTACGCTTACATCTCCGCAACATGGTTCCATGAGTGATGTGGTTGAATTAAACGCTGTTTCTGCCTTCTTATTAAAGACATTTGTGAAAGCAAATGCGAATGGTTATTTGCAAATTGCCAATGCACAATTGGGAAAATTTGTTTCTAAAGGAGAAGAATTATTTGTGATTAAAACAAAAGAATCACAAAGTTTAGGAAATACAATAAATTCAATTGATACAAGTTTACATTTTGATGGAGTGATACATATTAAATCTCCGGGCACCGGTTATATCACACAATTAAATTATCGAGCCGGAGATTATGTGCAGGATGGAGAACAAATGGCAACCATCACCGATACAAAAAGTTTTGTTTTTTTATTAGATCTTCCATACGAGCTAAAACCATTCTTACCAAACAATCGTCAGTTACAATTAAAATTACCTGATGGAAATATTTTAGAAGGAACTGTTGAAAATGCATTGCCAACTGTTGACGCCGTTTCGCAAACACAGAGTTATGTAATTAAAGTAAATACCGATAAACAAATTCCTGAAAATTTAATTGCAAAAGTTAGTTTAATTAAAAAAGCAAAAGGCAATACAACATCGTTACCGAAAGATGCAGTATTAAGTAATGAAACACAAACAGAATTTTGGATCATGAAAATGATGGATAGTGTTACTGCCGTAAAAGTGCCGGTGGTAAAGGGTTTGGAGACAAGAACAGAAATTGAAATTTTATCTCCTTCATTAAAATCTTCAGATAAAATTTTATTAACCGGTAATTACGGATTAAGTGATACTGCAAAAGTTTCCATCATTAAATAATATTTTTCATGCGCAACTTTTTTACAACATATAAAAACCCGGTTACTGTTTTAGTGGTAATTATCATCATGGGCGGATTGTTTGCGTATAGTAAAATGCAAACATCATTATTCCCTGAAATAACTTTTCCTAAAATAAAAATCATTGCAGATGCAGGACAGCAACCTGTAAAAAAAATGATGATCACTGTAACACGTGAATTAGAAAATGCAGTGAAACAAGTTCCCGATTTAAAAATGATTCGCAGTTCAACAAGTCGTGGCAGTTGCGAAATTTCTGCATTCATGGATTGGAATGCAAACATTGATATCAGTCAGCAGAGAATAGAATCAAAAATAAATGAGATAAGAAATATTTTACCGCCTGATATAAATATTACGGTGGAAAGAATGAATCCATCTATTCTTCCCATCACCGGATATTCATTAGAAAGTAAAACACGTTCGCCGATTGAAATGAAATTATTGGCGATGTACACCATCAAACCATATTTATCGCAGGTAGAAGGTGTTTCAGAAATAAGAGTAATTGGCGGGAAAAATAAAGAATACTGGATGGTACTGAATGTGCAGAAGCTAAGCACACTGGGCATTACACCGGATAACATCAATACTGCATTATCGCAAACCAACTTTGTAAAATCGAATGGATATTTATCCGATTATCGTTTATTGTATTTAACGGTTACCGATGCACAAGTAAGTTCGAAAGAACAATTAGAAAATATTGTTATTAAAAATGATGGAAAAAGAATTGTGTTGCTGAAAGATATTGCGGATGTTCAAATTCAGGAAGCAAAAGAATATATAAAGATAAATGCAAACGGACATGATGGAATATTATTAGCCGTTATTAAACAACCCAATGCAAATCTTGTTTCATTGAGTGATAAGATGGATGCTAAGTTGCAGGAGTTGAAAAAAATTATTCCGAAAGATGTTATCATTCACCCATTTTATGAACAAGCAGATTTTGTAAAAGATTCTGTGAAAAGTGTAACCGATAGTTTATGGATTGGATTAGCATTGGCAATTTTTGTTGCAATAATTTTTTTAAGATCATTCAAAGCAAGCACGGTTATTCTTATTACCATTCCGGTTATTCTTTGTTTAACATTGATTTGCATTTATGCATTAGGACAAACATTCAACATCATGACATTGGGTGCCATTGCGGCTGCCATTGGATTAATTATTGATGATGCCATTGTTGTTGTTGAACAAATTTACAGAACACATGAAGAACATCCGGAAGAGCCAACAACATTGCTTGTAAAAAAAGCAATACATTATTTATTGCCCGCCATGATTGGTTCTTCGTTAAGTACCATTGTTATTTTCCTTCCATTTTTTTTAATGAGCGGGGTTGCCGGTGCATATTTTAAGGTGATGACAAACACCATGATCATAACATTGATTTGTTCATTTTTTGTAACATGGATTATTTTACCGGTTATTTATTTATTGTTTTCTAAAAAGCCAAATGAACCAAGTAAGAAAAAAATAAAATCACATCCGGTAAAAAATCAAAAATGGGTTGGATTTTTTATTCGTAAACCATACATCAGTTTAATCATCATATTTGCATTGACTTATTCTGTTTATTATATTTATCCAAAATTAGAAACAGGATTTTTACCTGAGATGGATGAAGGAAGTATTGTGTTTGATTATAATTCTCCACCCGGAACTTCTTTAGAAGAAACAGACAGAATATTAAGAGAAGTAGAAAAAATTTTAATCACCATTCCTGAGATAGAAGCATACAGCAGAAGAACAGGAACACAAATGGGATTTTTTATTACCGAACCCAATCGCGGTGATTATTTAATTCAATTAAAAAAGAAAAGAGATAAAACAACTGAAGAAGTTATCAGTGATATCAGAAAAAAAGTAGAAGCCACACAACCCTCGCTGCGCATAGATTTTGGGCAAGTGATTGGCGATATGTTAGGGGATTTGATGACATCTGTTCAACCAATTGAAGTAAAAATTTTTGGAAACGATCAAACTAAATTACAAGCATTATCAAAACAAGTTGCTTCATTGGTTTCAAAAGTTGAAGGCACAGCCGATGTGTTTGATGGAATTGTTATTGCCGGTCCATCAATCAATATTGAACCAAATAATTCAACATTGGCGCAGTATGGAATTACACCATTAAACTTACAATATCAATTACAAACATCCTTAGAAGGAAATGTTGTTGGTTCGGTGTATGATAAAGAACAATTCAGCAATTTACGAATGGTATATCCGGGTAATAAAAATTTAAGTGTGAATGATATTAATAAAACAATGATTTTTTTACCGAATGGAAAATTAAAACCAATTGATCAATTAGCGAATGTGCAAATTAATTCGGGTGATGCAGAAATTCAAAGAGAAAATTTACAATCAATGGGCGTTGTTTCTGCTAGATTGGAAGGAAGAGATTTAGGAAGTGTGATTCGCGATATTCAAAAAGAAGTTTCTTCAAAAATAAATTTACCCGAAGGTTATGCAGTTGAATATGGCGGCGCTTATGCCGATCAACAAAAATCCTTTTCTGAATTATTGGTTATTTTAATTACTGCAAGTTTATTGGTGTTTGGTGTGATATTATTTTTATTTAAACATTTTCGTGTTGCCATAACAATATTATTAATTGCATTGCTTGGAATAAGCGGAAGTTATTTAGGATTGTTTTTGACACACACGCCATTAAATGTTGGAAGTTATACGGGATTGATTATGATCATTGGTATCATTGGCGAGAATGCCATCTTTACTTTTTTACAATTCAGGGAATCGTGGAGAATTTCTAAAGATGTGGATGAGGCCATTATTTATTCTATCTCAACAAGACTTCGTCCGAAATTAATGACAGCATTTGGAGCCATTATTGCATTAATGCCGATTGCATTGGGAATGGGTACCGGCGCTCAATTACATCAACCATTAGCCATTGCGGTAATTGGTGGATTTATCATTGCGATGCCTTTATTATTAATTGTGTTACCAAGTTTAATAAGATTATTATTCAGATACAAAACACCGAATTTATAATCTTCAGAATTGCTACAAAATGATAATATAGGTTTGGCGATTAAACGTGCTATATGAAAAAAATGAAATTGTGCTTAATTATTTTTGTCGGAACAATGTTCGGCATTTTGAATGCTCAAGATTTAAAAGACAAAGATGTGCCAGCGATTGTTAAATCTGCATTTGCAAAAAAATATCCTGCTGTTAAAAAAGTTAGTTGGGAAAAAGAAAAAGAAAATTATGAAGCGAATTGGGGTGGTAAATCCGGAGAAGATAATTCTGTAATGTTTTCGCCGACAGGTAATTTCATAGAAATTGTTGAAGCTATTTCGATTGATAAATTACCATCAAGCATTGCACCGTTTATTGCAAAAAATTACAATGGTGCCAAAATAAAAGAAGCCGGAAAAGTTACTGATGCTTTAGGTAAGCATACAATTGAAGTAGAAATTAAAGGGAAAGATTTAATCTTCGACGAAAAAGGAAATTTTATTAAAAATTCAAAAGACTAAAACACATATAAATATGAAACATTCAATGCTCTCTGTTTTAATTATTGCATCATTATTTACATTAAATAATGCAAATGCACAAGGCGGTTACAAGCTTACCAAAACATTTCATGTAGCGAGTTCGGGTGGCTGGGATTATATCTCAGTAAATACAAAATCAAATAAATTGTATTTATCGCATGGCTCACAAGTAAATATTTTAGATAAAACAACCGGTGATTCATTAGGCTTTATACCTAATACAACCGGCGTTCATGGCATTGCATTTATTAATGAAATGAATAAAGGTTATACAAGTAATGGTCGTTCAAACAATGTTACTGTTTTTGATTTAACTACAAATAAAATGATCAATCAAGTTGCAACCGGCGAAAATCCGGATGCTATTTTTTATGATCCTTATTCTAAAAAAATAATTACTTGTAATGGTAGAAGTAAAGATCTTTCTGTAATTGATGCAGTAACAGATAAAGTTGTTGCAACCATTCCTGTTGGTGGCAAACCCGAAACAGCAGTAAGTGATGGTGCAGGAAAAATTTTCGTCAACATAGAAGATAAAAATGAAATCGTTGCAATTGATATTAATAAGAATGAAGTTGTTGCACATTGGTCTCTCATTACAGGAGAATCGCCAACAGGATTGGAAATAGATAGAAAAACTAAAAGATTATTTGCAGGATGTGAAAGAAAATTAATTGTGATGGACGCAACCAATGGTAAAGTTGTTGATAGTTTACCAATTGGTGATGGTTGTGATGGTGTTGCATTTGATAATAATACAAAATTAATATTAACGTCAAATGGCTCTGGTACAATGACAGTAATTAAAGAAAATTCGGCAAATAGTTTTAAAGTAATTGAGAATGCTGTAACCAAAAGAGGAGCAAGAACAATTTGTGTTGATGAAATTACGCATAAAGCATATTTACCAACAGCAGATTATGAAGCACAAGCCCCAGGCGAAAAAGGAAGGCCAAAAATGATTGCAGGAAGTTTTCAAGTAATTGTCATGGAAAAATAAATTTATTTTAATAAATTTTATAAGAGAAGTATCGTTGATACTTCTCTTTTTATTTCCACTTATCAAAAATTGATTTTGTACCACGACGAGAGGAGCTTACTTTTAATGCCAATTAATCATTATACATTTTATATGAAAAGCAAATCAATCTTTCAATGGTTGTTATTAGGAGCAGCTATTGGCGTTAGTAATGTGCATGCGCAAAATAATGCCGCGACATCCAAATACGATCAACACAAAGTATTCACTCCATTATTCTATACCAACAATGGTAATGAATATCGTTCTGCCAGCGGTGAACCAGGACCCAAGTATTGGCAAAATCGTGCAGATTATAAAATCAATACAGCATTGGATACTGCAACAAACAAAGTCAGCGGCAGTGTTGTAATTTCTTATACAAATAATAGTCCCGATAAATTACCATTCTTATGGTTACAATTAGATCAAAACATTTATAAACTTGATTCACGCGGAGAAGCAACTGCAGATGTTAATGGTGGAAGATTCGCCAATAAAACATTTACAGAAGGCGATGAAATAAAATCTGTTGAAATTATTGCGAATGGTAAATCTGAAAAAGCAGATTATATTATTACCGATACAAGATTGCAAATAAGATTGAAAGATGCACTTAAATCAAACGGTGGTGCTATTCAAATTAAAATTACTTATGCATTTGCTGTTCCTGAATATGGAACAGACAGAACGGGAAGAATGAAGACTAAAAATGGTTGGATTTATGAAATTGCACAATGGTTTCCACGCATGTGTGTGTATGATGATGTGTTAGGATGGAACACGATTCCCTATTTAGGCTCTTCAGAATTTTATTTAGAATATGGCGATATTGATTATACCATTACTGCTCCTGCAGATTTAGTTGTTGTTGGTTCTGGCGAATTGCAAAATCCATCTGAAGTTTTAACTGCAAGTGCCATTGCAAAAATTAATCAAGCAAAGAGTAGTGATAAAACTGTTACGATTAAAGATGAATCAGACATTAATAAATCATCTTGGTATCCAAATAAAAAAGAATTGACATGGCATTTTGTTTGTAAAAATACTCGCGATGTTGCATGGGCTGCATCAAAAGCATTTATATGGGATGCTTCAAAAATTAATTTAACAAGCGGTAAAAAAATATTGGCTCAATCAGTTTATCCGGTTGAAAGCAAAGGCAATGATGGTTGGGGAAGATCAACAGAGTATGTAAAAAATTGTATTGAATTATATTCACAGGAATGGTTTGAATTTACTTATCCTGTTGCAACTAATGTTGCCGGCAGTGTTGGTGGCATGGAATATCCGGGCATTGTTTTTTGTAGTGCCGATTCAAAGAAAGGTGGATTATGGGGAGTAACCAATCATGAATTCGGACACAATTGGTTTCCAATGGTTGTTGGATCGAATGAAAGAAAATTTGCATGGATGGATGAAGGCTTCAATACTTTTATTAATGATGTTGACACAAAAGTTTTTAATAAAGGAGAATATTTTGAGAAACAAGATGCACAACAAATGGCGCGTTATATTTTCAATCCGAACTCTGAAGCTATATTAAATACGCCTGATGTTTTAAGTGCGATGTCATTAGGTATTGCTGCTTATTTAAAACCCGGAATGGGCTTAGCGATTTTACGTGAACATGTTTTAGGAATTGACAGATTTGATTATGCTTTTAGAACTTATGTAAAACGTTGGGCATTCAAACATCCAACACCAAATGATTTTTTTAGAACAATGGAAAATGCAGCAGGCGAAGATTTAAGTTGGTTCTGGCGTGGATGGTTTTTGAATAATTGGAAATTAGATCAAAGTGTTAAAGATGTAAAATATGTTGGTGGTGATGTAACAAAAGGTTCTTTAATTACAATAGAAAATTTAGAAGAAATGGCATTGCCTGTTATTCTAAGTATCAAACAAGAAAATGGAAAAACTGATATTGTAAAATTACCTGCGGAAGTTTGGCAACGTGGCAGCACTTGGACATTCCGCTTTAATTCAACATCAAAAATCTCTAATGTTACTATTGATCCCGATCATGCATTCCCTGATGTAAATCCGGCTAACAATGTTTGGGTAGCGGCTAAACCAAAAGCAGTAGCAGCAGGAGTTTCAGCGAATGACGTTATTAATAATTATTTAAAAGCAATTGGCGGAGTTGATAAATTAAAATCAGTAACCGATCTTTCGCTTAATGCTACTGGAACGGTTCAAGGAATTGATGTTGTATTAGTTTCTAAACAAAAATCACCCGATAAATATTTGCAGGAAATCTCGCTTCCGGCTATGAACATGACTCCACTTCATGTATCAATGAATGGAGATAGTATTTCTGTTATTCAAAATGGACAATCAGCACCGATCACTGATGAGATAAGAAAATCATTTAAAGAAGCGGCTAGTATTTTTCCGGAATTAGATTTTGCTAAAAACGGATATACTTTAACACTTGCACCAAATTTAGAAATAATGAATGATGCTTATGTTTATGCATTAACCATCAACAAAGCTGACGGTAAAATAATTAAAGATTATTTTGATGAAAAAACAGGTTTAAAGTTGAAAGAAATTACTGAGAATAATGGTGCAGTTGTTTCTTCTGTAGAATTTAGAGATTATAAAGAAATAAGTGGAATTAAATTTGCATTTGGAAGAAAGAGTGAATTAAGTGGAAACTTGATTGATTTTAAAGTAACAGAAATAAAAGTAAATTCAAATATTCCAGATACTGATTTTAAATAAAAAATTAGCAAAAATAAAAAAGGCTTCAAAAATTTTGAAGCCTTTTTTATTTTATGTTCCTGCATAAATTCTTTCAATGGCATCTTTGAATTTTTCCATTACTACTTTTCTTTTTAAACTCATTTTTGGAGTCATCTCACCGGAATCAATACTCCATTCTCTTGGTAATAATTCAAATTTCTTTACTTGCTCAACATGATTAAAAAATTCATTGAAGCTTTCAATTAACTGTCGATATAATTCCAATACTTTAGGATTATGAATGGCATCTTCATTCGTTACAAACGGAATTCCTTTTTCTTTCATCCATTCTTTTAATGTTATAAAAGACGGAACAATTAATGCACCAACAAATTTTCTATCGGCACCAACTACCATCATCTGTTCAACAAAAGGACTTTCTTTAAATTTATTTTCTATAGGTTGTGGAGCAACATATTTTCCACCGCTTGTTTTAAACAATTCCTTTTTTCTATCTGTAATCTTTAAAAATTTTCCATCTTCAAAAACACCAATATCGCCAGTATGTAACCACCCATTAATAATTGTTTCATCGGTAAGATCTTGGCGTTTATAATATCCTTTCATTACGGTTGGTCCTTTTACACAAATTTCTCCATCGTCTTCTATTTTTACTTCAATACCATTTATTGGTGGACCGACTGTTCCAAATTTTGAACCTCCTTTTCCTTTTCTATTAATACTAATCACCGGACTATTTTCTGTTGGGCCGTATCCTTCAAACACGGGAATTTGTGCAGCATTAAAAATGCGCAAAAGGTTTACCGGACAAGCAGCTCCGCCTGTAACAATATATTCAACATTGCCGCCCAATGCTTCTCGCCATTTATTAAAAATAAGTTTATTGGCAATAGCTAATTGAATATTATACCATAATCCGCCACTAATATTAATATCATACTTTTCTGCTAAACCAACTGACCAGAAAAATAATTTTCTTTTTACACCGGTTAATTCATTTCCCTTAATCATTATTTTTTCATACACTTTTTCTAATAATCTGGGAACAGTACTAAATCCATTTGGTTTTATTTCTTTTAGATTATCAGCGATTGTATCAAAACTTTCTGCATAATAAATTCCAATGCCACTATAGAGATATGTATAAGTAATGATCTTTTCAAAAATATGATTAAGTGGCAAAAAACTTAATGCTCTGTTTTTCGGCGCATCATCAAAAGGAAAACTTCTTTTTGTGAAATCCAAGCAAGAATAAATATTAGAATGAGTTAACATTACCCCTTTTGGAACACCGGTAGTGCCCGAAGTATAAATAATTGTTGCTACATGCGAAACAGGAATATTTTTTTTAATTGTTTCAACTTGTTGTAATGACTCTTCGTTGGCTAATGCTGTTATTTTACTCCAATGATTTGTTTCACCAATTACATCAAAGGAGTAAATATTTTGAAGTGATGGAATATTTGGTTGAATAGATTTTATCTTTTCTAAAATTTCTATACTACTTACAAAAATATATTTTGCTTTAGCATCATTTAAAATAAATTCTATTTCAAGAGGATTTGTTGTTGGATATAATGGAACTAAAATAGCACCCAATTGTTGAACGGCTAAATCTGTAAAAACCCATTCAGGTCTGTTATTGCTGATGATAGCAATTTTATCACTTCCTTCCGGAGTAAAATCATTTCCACTAACACCTAATTGCAATAGTCCGGCACTTAATTTATTTACTATTTCTTTTGTTTCAACAGTTGAATATGTTTTCCAACTTCCATTTTCTTTGGCGCCAAACATATCTTGTTTGGGAAATTTGAGCAGTTGATTTTCTACTGCATCAAATAATCTTTTATTACTCATAAGCAACAATCGTTAATGATTCAATAAAGTTGTACAAAATAATCAAAACTGCCTAAATAAAAAATCGCTTGTTGAAGATGGTGCTATTTAAAATCTTTGCTGAACGAAAAATCTCTGTAATTCTGACCGGTTGGTAATTTAAAAACTCTACTTTGTTGAAATTGCTTAAAATCATTTGCTTGTTGTTCATGCGATGTAATCCATACCTGATAAGCACTTGGGCTTGCGGCGGCGCCAAATATCCATTCATTATAGGCGTCAAAAATTCCTTCTCGTAATAAATATTGCATATTATCAAACAATCGAAAAGGGAATTTTTCATTGTTCTTTGCACCAAACCAATCCAAAATAAATCGGGTACGTATAGCGCTTAAATTTTCTGGAGTAATTCCTTCAGAAGATAAACTATTGCTTTTTGCTAATGTTTCAATAATTGCCTTTTCAAATGCATTGGTCTTTTTTTCTGTTCCCAATAATTTTGTCACATCCCCCAGTGCGTATAATTTTTTATACGCTTCCAATAAAACACTTTTCATTTCTGCAGAACGAGTTGAATAACTTTCAATATTTAAAAACAACTCGCCATAAATTAATATCCAAAAAAGATCACCGCCTTTAGCATAATACATGGTAGCATTATAATAATTACTGCTGTAATTAACATCGGCTTCAATACCTTTCTCCCAATAATTAATAGCATTATTTACATCGCCATCCATTGCGGTTAATTCGCCGGCTTCATTCAACAATACTCCGCTTACAGGAAATTTTTTTAATGCACGTTTATATAACTTTCCGCATTCCTTATAATCAGCAATGGCTTTATATGCCATTCCTAAAATTTGAAATGCTTGTTCATCAGCATCTGGTCTGTCAATTATAGTTTTTCCAACTTCAATTGCTTTTGTATAATCTCTTTTTAAAATATTTAAAAATGTAAAGTCTTTCAACATTTCTAAATTATTCGGATCTAATTGTAATGCACGATTAAACACTAAAGTTGAATTATCTAAATC
This sequence comes from uncultured Chitinophagaceae bacterium, assembly GCA_903832075.1. Classification (GTDB taxonomy): domain Bacteria; phylum Bacteroidota; class Bacteroidia; order Chitinophagales; family Chitinophagaceae; genus CAILAF01. The sequence goes on along the minus strand of CAILAF010000051.1, from coordinate 5,536 downwards.
GCCTTGCCGCATAAAGTTTTTTGCAGTTTCATACAATTGCTTAGCATCTTTTTCTTGTGCAAAAGATGAACAACATGTAAAAACTAAAAAACTAAAAATTAAAAATATTTTCATGCCTATTATTTATTCATAAATCAAATGAGTTAATAAACCATCTCTTAATTTTGGTTCGAACCATGTACTTTTTGGTGGCATTACATTGCCGCTATCTGCAATATCAAATAATTGATGAATAGTTACAGGATACAGGCTGAATGCAGCTTTCATCTCATTACTCTTTACCCTTTTTTCTAATTCACCTAATCCGCGCATACCTCCTACAAAATCAATTCTGTTATCTGTTCGCGGATCTTTTATATTTAAAATTTTATCCAACACATTATTTTGTAGAATACTTACATCCAACACTCCAATCGGATCATTTGAATACGTTCCTTCTTTTGCAACAAGCTTGTACCATTTATTTTGAATGAACAAACCAAATTCATGCGGTTGTTGCGGTTTGAATTCTTTTAATCCAATTTTTTCAATTAAAAAATTTTCTTGCAATGCCAATAAAAATTCATCCACACTTAATCCATTCAAATCTTTTACTACACGATTATAATCCATGATGAATAATTGATTGGAAGGAAATAAAGTAGTTAAAAAATAATTGGAATTGTCTGTTGCATCTTTTCCCAATGCTTTTCTTACTTTGGCTGCTGATGCTGCACGATGATGCCCATCGGCAATATAGGTGCAAGGAATTTCCTTTGCAAAAATATTTGTGATTTGATTGATCGTATCATTATCATTTACAATCCAAATAGTATGTTGAATTGAATCGTCTGAAATAAAATCATAAACCGGTTGTTTGACTTGCATCCATTTTAAAATGATATCATCAATCGTTTTGTTATTGCGATAAGCTAAAAAAACATTGCCTGTTTGTGCCCCAGAAGTTTTGATATGATTAATTCTATCTAATTCTTTTTCAGGACGAGTAAATTCATGTTTCTTAATAATATCTTTTTCGTAATCATCCACACTACTCACACAAACCAATCCAGTTTGACTTCTGCCATTCATTATTAAACGATAAATATAATAGCAGTCTTTATTTTCTTTAAATAAAATATCTCGTTTAATAAACGCTGTTAAATTATCTTTTGCCTGTTGATATACTTCCTGAGAATGAACATCAACATTTGCACTTAAATCAATTTCACTTTTGGTGATGTGTAAAAACGAATAAGGATTTCCTTGCGCTTCTATTTTTGCTTCGGCACTATTCAATACATCATACGGTCTGCTGGCAACTTGTTTTGCAGACTGCGCTTGCGGACGTAATGCTTTAAACGGTTTTATTAATGTCATCTATAAAAAATTATTTAAAAAATAATTATCCATTTTTTTGAGCGAATGCAATTGACAAATCGCAAAATGCTTGTACACTTTCCAATGGTAAAGCATTATACATACTTACACGAATCCCACCAACAGTTCTATATCCTTTAACACCAATCATTCCATTGATTTTACATTCTTCTAAAAATTTGTCTTGCAATTTTTCATCTTTCATAAAAAATACCGCATTCATATTGCTGCGATCTCCTTTATTAATATAAGAAGTAAATATTGGCAATGCATCAATTGTTGAGTATAATAAATTGGCGCGTTCAATACTTCTTCTTTCCATTTCTTTTAACCCGCCTTCTTTTTTTATCCAACGCAAAGTGAGTAATGCAACATAAATTGCAAACACCGGTGGCGTATTTAATAAAGAACCTGCATCAATATGTTTTTGATAATCCATGATGGCAGAAATTTTTCTTTTCACTTTTCCCAAAACATCTTTTCTTATCACAACTAAATTCACTCCCGCTGCTCCCATATTTTTTTGCGCACCTGCATAGATTAATGAGAACTGTTTAAAATTAATCTCTTTACTAAAAATATCACTGCTCATATCTGCCACCAAAGGAATATTCGTTGATGGAAAAGAATGCCATTGTGTTCCTTCAACAGTATTGTTTGTTGTAAGATGCAAATATTTTGCGTTAGACGGAATGGCAAAATCTTTATTAATATAAGTATGATTCTTATCGGCTGAAGATGCTGCCAACACAGCATTTCCAAATAATGAGGCTTCTTTAAAAGCTTTACTTCCCCAAATACCATTATCGCAATAAGCGGCAGTTTCATTATCATCCAACAAATTCATCGGCACTTGCATAAATTGCGTTGTTGCGCCGCCATGCAAAAACAAAACTTCATAATCATCATTTAATTGCATTAATTCTTTCACTAAAGATTTTGCTTCTTCAATTACATCTACAAACCAATTAGTGCGATGACCAATTTCTAAAATTGATAATCCAATACCATTAAAATCAAGAATTGCTTGAGATGCTTGTTGCAAAACCTCTTGCGGCAAAATAGAAGGCCCTGAATTAAAATTATGTTTCTTCATTATCTGTTCAAAAATGCAAAGTAAACAAATTAAGAGGAAAGGCTTTGTTAAGAAGACAATTAATCATTCACATCTGTAACACCTCCGGTAACAGAAAATTTCATCGCATCGGCGGCACTAACGTTATCAATTAGTTTAACTTTATGCTTTGGTACAAAATACGTGATACCACTGATAGCATAAGAATGAGGCACATAAACTATAAAATGATCTATTAAATTAAAATCTTCTGCTTCGTGTCTCGTAATAAAACCAATACGCCAAACATCTTCTCCATCCACATTTACTAAAACCGGCTTATCAAATTTCTTTTTATTTCCTGCGAATGCTTCCAAAAAATCTTTCACGGAAGAATAAATAAATTTAATGCCGGGTGTGTTTTCTAATACTTTATCTAAAATGTCTACCAATTTCTTTACAACAAAAGAAGACGATACCCAACCAACTAACAACACCACCAATATCACAACTACAAAACCTAAACCCGGAATACTTTCTAAATTTCCATTAATATCAACTTTAATTAAATCAGGAAAAAGAGAATGAATAATATTAGGCAAGATACCATCTACAAAATGGAACAAAGAAACAACTGCATAAATTGTAATGCCAATAGGCGCCAATACAATTAATCCTTGAAAAAATAATTGTAAGATTCTTTTCAAATAGTCCTTATAAACAATTTTGTTTTTACATGCCTCATACTGCGAAGTTCTGCATAAAGTTTGAATTATATAAGTACAATTATACCGCCTTATTTCTGCTGATTTGCTAACGATTATTAGTTTTCATTCATCTTATTTATTAACCACTTAACAAAATTTTTACACGGAAACTTTGGTAACAAAAAAAGTTTCCGTAGTTTTACGCTCTGATTTAACTTTTTTAGATGCAGAAAAGAATTTTACTTAAAAGCCACGATATGTTTATGCGTTACGGCATACGCAGCGTTAGCATGGATGAAATTGCCACTCAATTAGGCATATCAAAAAAAACAATTTATCAATTTTATCAGGATAAAGACGCTTTAGTAGAAGATGCAATTAATATGGAGATTTGTCGAAACGAGAATGAATGTGCATCTCAACAACAACAAAGTGAAAACGCTATCCATGAAATTTTTTTGGCTGTAAACATGACTGAAGAGTTATTGCAGTTAATGAACCCTTCGGTAATTTATGAACTGGAAAAATATCATCCTAAAGCGTATAAAAAACTAAGCGACCATAAAGCAAAATTTTTATACGATGTTATTAAAAAAAATCTGGAGCGTGGAAAAAAAGAAGGTTTATATCGCGAAGATATTAATACCGATATTTTATCTCGTTTTCGTATTGGATCTACTTTTTTAATTTTTAATCCCGAACTATTCAATGCCGGGAAACATAGTCTTACCAATGTGTTGCACGTTATCACAGATAATTTTTTATATGGAATTGCCACAGTGAAAGGACAAAAAATTATTCAAAAATATTACTCATCAAAAGAAATGAACTTATGATAAAATCGAAATCGCTTTTTTTCTTACTCGTTTTCTTTACGTCAGGAGCATTTGCCCAAACGAACAATACATCATCTTTTTCTATTCAACAATGTTTGGATTATGCTCATAAAAATAATGTGCAAGTAAAAAATGCTTTATTGAATGTGCGTGTTCAAGAACAAATAAACAGAGGTATAACCGCTGCTGCTTTACCTTCCATTTCAAGTTCCTTTGGAACTACTGATTATATTGATATTCCTACATCATTAATTCCAGGACAAATATTTGGTCAACCTGCTGGTAGTTATATTCCGGTAAAATTCGGCACTAACTATGTTGCCAATGCGAGTTTGCAGTTGCAACAAATATTATTTGACGGTCAGGTTTTTGTTGGACTACAAGCCCGGGCCACTTCGATGGAATATCAAAAAAAGAATGTAGAAGTAACAGAAGAGTTTATTAAAACCAATATTTATAAAGTGTATTATCAATTAGTGGTTAGTAAAACACAGATTGATTTATTAAATGCAAATATTGAAAGATTAGAAAAATTAAAACACGATGCAAACGAAATGTACAAGAATGGTTTTGCCGAAAAATTAGATGTTGATAAAACCGATGTGCAATTAGTTAATTTAAAAACAGAAAAGTATAAAGCGCTTAATCAAATTGCGATTGGCTATCTCGGATTAAAAACATTAATGGGTATGCCGGCAAAAGATTCTTTGATATTAACCGATATCATAAGTTATGATCAAATTAAAAATGATTTTACAAACGATACAACTTATCAATACAACGACAGAAAAGATTTTCAATACTTGGGATTGGTAAAAAAATTGGATGAGTATAATATTAAAAGGTATAAACTCAGTTATCTTCCAACACTTTCATTAAATGGAAACTATTCAAAACAAGCACAACGAAACAGTTTTGATATTTTAAATAAAGGAGATTGGTTTACCACTTCATTTGTAGGTGTAAATCTTTCGCTTCCTATATTTAGTGGCTTTGGAAAAGATGCAAAAGTGAAACAATCACAAATTGAATTACACCAAATAGAAAATCAAATTGACGGATTGAAATTATCAATTGATAATGAAGTAGTGCAAGCAAAACTAAATTTTAGAACCGCTATTCGCACTTTAGATTATCAAAAACAAAACATGCAGCTGGCTGAGAATGTTTACAATCAAACAAAAAAGAAATTTGAAGTAGGCACCGGTTCTAATACAGAAATCAATGCTGCCGAAACAGATTTAAAAACAGCACAAACCAATTATGTAAACGCAATGTATGATGCCATCATTGCAAAAGTTGATTATTTAAAAGCAATCGGAAAACTTTAAAACCAAACACAAAATTTATTATATGCAATCAGCACCTAAATTTTTAATTACGCTTGTAACCCTTATTACACTTGCATCTTGCGGTACAAAGAAAGATTCAAATGTAGAATTGACACAAAAAAAAGCCCAGCTTCAAGAATTAAAAAAACAACAATCAAAATTAGAAGCAAATATTGCTACGCTTGAAAAAGAAATATCTAAATTGGATACTTCTGCTACAAAAAATGAAAAGGCAAAATTAGTTACACT
>CAILAF010000050.1 GCA_903832075.1 uncultured Chitinophagaceae bacterium | reverse complement strand
ATAAAATCAACAAAGAAAAATGGTGATACCACTTCTAAAGCAAAAGTTACTTTAATTGATTTGGATAAAAACATTTCTCACATTGTTTTAAACGGATTGAATGAAGCAAAAGGCTTTTCTTTTGATGAAGATGGAAATCAATTGGCATTTGTTGCAGAGAGAGATAGCGCAAAAAAAGAATCTTTAAAATTTTATAAACTTTATTATTATAAAAATGGTTTTGATAGTGCTCAGTTATTAGCCGACAAATCAACAAAAGGAATTGCTAATAATTGGAGTGTTAGTGAATTTGCAAATATCAGTTTCAGTAAAAGCGGGCAACGTTTATTCTTTGCAACTGCGCCAATCATTCCTTTGAAAGATACCACGCTGCCTGAGTTTGAGCGTGTTAGTGTAGATGTTTGGAATTATAAAGATGAAGATTTAATGACTGCTCAGTTATTTAATTTGGAAAGAGATTTGAAAAGAAATTATCTGGCGAGATATGATTTTAATAATAAAGAAGTAATTCAATTGTCTAATGAAAAAATCGGAAGAGTATTACAAACTTTAGAAGGCGATGGAACTGTTTTTTATTCTTCTTCTGATTTTGGCAAACGAGTTGAACGCCAATGGCAAGGTTATTCATTGAATGATATTAATACAGTTGATCCATTAACCGGCAATACAAATTCAATCAAAAAAGATTTTAAAGGTGAAGTGTATACATCGTATACCGGAAAATATTTGTTGATGTACAGTGAAAAGGAAAAAAAATATTCTGTTTACAACAGTCAGACAAAACAAACTTATTTTATTGGCAATGATATTCCGTTTGCTTTGTATGAAGAGGATAATGATGTACCCGATGATCCTAAACCGCATGGCATTGTTAAATGGATGCAGGATGATAAATATGTATTGATGTATGATAAATATGATGTTTGGAAAGTTGATCCTGAAGCAAAAGAAAAATCAATGGTAATATCAAATGGCAGAAAGGATAAATTGGAACATCGTTATGTGAATATTGATAATGAAGAAAAATTTATCAAACCTGATCAAAAATTATATTTCAGAGTTTTTAATCAAACTGATAAAAGCGCAGGCATTGATGTTATTGATTTGAAAACATCATCAACTCAAACTATATTAAAAGAAAAAGTGAGTATTGGTAATAATTTTGCAAAAGCAAAGAATGCCGATGTTATTTTATTGAGTAAAGAAACTTATGAGAATTCTCCTAATTTATTTGCACGTTCATTATCTGCGAATAATGAAGTGAAATTATCTTCTACCAATCCTCAACAAGCAAATTATAATTGGGGAACTGCAGAATTATTTAAATGGAAAGCTTATACCGGAAAAGAAACTGAAGGTATTTTATACAAGCCGGAAAATTTTGATGCAAAGAAAAAATATCCAATGATTGTTTATTATTATGAAAGAAGTAATAATACTTTATATAATTATCAACCACCGGCACCAACACCATCACGTTTAAACATTTCTTTTTTTGTAAGTAGAGGTTATGTTGTATTCGTTCCAGATATTTGGTACACATCAGGTCATCCCGGAAAAAATGCGTATGATTATGTTGTTAGCGGAACCAGAGCATTGATTAAACAAGGATTTATCGATAGCACCAAATTAGGTTTACAAGGACAAAGTTGGGGCGGTTATCAAACTGCTTTTTTAATTACGCAAACTAAATTATTTGCTGCTGCATGGGCTGGTGCGCCTGTTGTAAATATGTTTAGTGCTTATGGTGGCATTCGTTGGGAAAGTGGTGCCAATCGTCAAATGCAATACGAGCATGGTCAAAGTCGTATTGGTTCAACACCATGGGACAGAAGAGATTTGTATATTGAAAATTCTCCCTTGTTTCATTTGCAAAATATAAAAACTCCGTTAGTAATTATGAGTAATGATAATGATGGTGCAGTGCCTTGGTATCAAGGTATTGAATTCTTTACAGACATGCGCAGATTACATAAACCTGTTTGGTTATTGAATTATAATGGTGAGCAACATAATTTAGTTGAAAGAAAAAACAGAAAGGATATTTCTATTCGTGAACAACAATATTTTGATTGGTTATTGAAAGGTGAGAAGCCGCCTAAATGGATAACAGACGGTGTTCCTGCAACAATGAAAGGAAGAGATTGGGGATTGAAAGTTGAATGAATATTTTAAATGATAAAATAAAAAAAGGTTTGAGAATTATCTCAAACCTTTTTTTATAGCTAATTGGTTTGTGTGCTGATATATCTAACTAAACTTCGTTTGGCAATTGGTAATAATGTTTCTTCCATTGGAAAGCTGAGATTTGTTTCTACTGCATATACAGCAGGATTAGGCAATTCGCTTCTGTTGCGAATTAATTCTGTTTTAATATTTTGAAAATTATTTACAAAATTTCTTTGCCATACATTGATGAATTCGGTTTTAATGCTTCTGTATTTTTCATCATGCTTTTCAAAAATGCTTAACCGGTATTGATATACCCAGGTATTTTTTGCACTGCCTTCACATAAAAAGAAATAACCTTCATTATGGTCCAACGGAATAATACCAACCGGTTCAATACTTATTTTTTTCTCTACAAATTCATAAATTTCTGTACCGCTGGTAATGGTTCTTTTTAAAGTATTGGATGCATAATTAATAATATCTTCCAACTCAGTCATTAATTCATCATCTTCAATCATTGATTCGTATAAAAATTGTAGCTTCTGTAATTCAATGCCTGTAAGCTTTTTGGGAAATTGCTCTTTCAAATATTTTTTATTTTCTTTAAAAGCTGTGATGTTGTTGTAATGAAAAATTACATCAGCTAACTGCGGATATAATTTTGTTTCAGTAAAATATTTGTTGACTTCCTGCAGATAAGCAAGCAAAGTATATTTCTTCAGTTCGAAATCTATGTACCCATCTGCAAACCATGTTTGTGATAATGTTTTCATAGTATTTCCGGTTTTGTTTATCCAATGTAAACATTAGATATTATTAAACCACTTCATGTTTACTCACAGTATGTTAAAAACTAACTAAATAATATGCAGCGAAATAATTAATCAGCAACTCGACTATTTGTTTTTGGTATCAAGGCCAGACTTTTTTTAAGTTCTTGTTTTAATTGCATTTTCACAATCTGCCCCATTGTTGTTGCTTTCAGAAAAGAAGGTTGATTGAAATGTTGAGATAATTCTTCTCTCAATTGTTTTATTTTTTCAGCCTTTGAAATATCATCCTCACTCATAATATCCAATAATTGTTTTACACGATATTTGGATGATGCCAATCGAAATGCCATAGATGTTTTTTCTTCTGCCTGATATTGAGCAATAGATTCTTTATTTAAATGATTGGTTACAATATCCACAAAAGGTTTATTTTCTTTAAAGAATTGAGGCAAGTATAAATTTTTTCTTCCTTCATAAGATTGCTGATCAAAGTCTATTGCACGAAAACGATATTGATAATTTAAAACATCGGGTGTTATGCCAATAACAAAATTATAGCTGCGCATATCGCCTAATAAATGAGTAAAGCATCTCTCATTAAATTTTACAAACTCTTTTGCCAAACGAATTTGATTAGTTGAAGGACTATTTAAGTGATCGCTTATAAAAACATCTCCCGGAATACCAGGAATATGTTCTTCAACTAAAGTATTGTTGTTGGTGAAATAAGTGATACGATTGGGTGATAACAAATGTTCTAACTCCAAACCATAGACTCTGCTTGCATCTGCTTGCTTAATATAATAGTGATCGTAATTGGCGTTGTATTTATTAATGATACGAATACGAAAAGGTTGACTGTTACCAAAAAAACAAAAGTCAATGGCTGCAACATCCAAATGTGTTACATATTCCATATCACCTTTTGTTTTTAAGATAGCATAATTTTTTACAAGGTTCTCTCGTAAAAAATCCCATTCGCGTTTATCATAAGAAGCTCTTTCCCATGAAGAGTCTTTCCCATCTTTGCCTTTTAATGGAACGGTGTAAGTAAATCTTCTTAAATCTTCATATGAAGCATGTAAGTTAACTTCTCTGCCATATTGCTTTAAATAATTCCGCAAAGAATGATTAACTGGAAAGATGGGTTTCTTTCTGCTTGGCTTATCGGAAATAATATTTTCTTTTTTTGTTTCAATCATAAATTATTCTAACAACAAGGTATCATCATTGTCTATTAAATTTAAATTTACATCTTTACCGGCAATACCTTCAATAGAACCCTTGATATGAGCGGCATTCAATAAAACTTTTTCCAATTGCTTTTCACGAGCCTTCCATAATTTTTCCATAGCATCTCTTTCTTTTTGAATAGATAATTTCATACTCATAAAACCTTCACGAATTGCTTTCCACTGTTCACTGAATACAGAATTGGTGAGATAATCATACAACATCACCATCTTATCGCCTTTATTATCCTGACTTTTCTTTGCTTCAAAAATTTTCAATAAAGCATTTCGTAATAATAAAGCCACACTTCTTACTTCCACAAAAGTGCAAATATAAACACCGTCTTTTTCGCCAAAACGTTCCATATCTTTTGGTAAAGCCTGTGTAACAATTACCGCAACATCAGCACCTAAGTTGCGCATATCTGTTTTTAATTTTTCAATCCAATCATTTGCAAAATCTTTGGTTCGTTTACTTTCATAAATTATTTTTCCTGCTTCATTGCCAAATTGATTACGAACAGTCTGAATACAATCTGCACCACGAACACCTTTGCCAACTTCTTCAATTTTATCAAATGGGAAAGTTGATTGTAATAATTCTTCCAATAATAATTCTTGTGCTTCTCCTTGTAATTGCATAGATCCTTGTTCTGCCTTGCGTTTCATCTCATCAACCAATCGCTTTTGATCTTCAATTTGTTTTTCCATTTCTCTCATACGCAATTGATATTCCTGATCTTTTATACTTAATTTTTCTTTTTCTTCTTTTTAAAATTGTTATTTTAATATTTCTCTTTCTTCCATTAACTGGCGTTGAACAGTAAATTGAAATACTTCTTCTTTTATTTTGAGTGATTGTTCTTTTTGTAAAAATTCCAATTCTTTTCTGCGGGCTTCTTTTAATTTTTCTTCATTATCAGATGCGGCTTGTTGTAATAACTTTAATTGATTTTCATAATCGGTAGAAATAGTTTTTCGTAAAGATTCCTGCAATTCTTTTTGAAGCGTTATTTCTCTTTGTTGAAATTCTTCTTCTTTTTTCTT
>CAILAF010000049.1 GCA_903832075.1 uncultured Chitinophagaceae bacterium | reverse complement strand
GATATAGTTTTTATTTTATTGCCTCACTTAACCGTGGGGCATTTTTAATTTAAATAGATTGTTACATAAAACGACCCATTATTCGAGAATCCCGCTTCGTTGTACAAAAAATTAAGTTCTGTTAGATATTTAATGGTTAGGAATCCTCAAATGTTTTGATCTTAGCTTTTAACCACTCATACTCATATTTTACCATAACCATATTTACAATTATTATAAGTATAATCTTTTATTAACTTCATTTGATTAATTATACTGAAAATAATTAAACTTCTTTGTTATGGAAAATCGTTCATTCAATGATAATAGAGACCCAAATTCAAACCTATTTTCACTGATTAAATCTTACCTTATTTATCGTTCTGTGAAAAAAATTATTATATTGGCAATGGTATTTGGGTTTATTATAATAATGGCCTTGATTGGTATTTTTAGTAAATAACTACTGCAGAATAAAGTTATAAATAGTGTTTAACCAAGACTTTTTTGTCATGACGATTTTCTTATCTGAACAATCAACCACTTTTCATAATACAGGATTGCTAACCACTTTCAAAGAGATTTTATGATCTTTTTGTGTCTGTTTTTTCTTCAAAAAAACTATCTCAATTAAAAAATCAGGTCTTCTTTAATCACTAATAAAACGACCCTATGTTTGAGACTTTGTTTGTAAGTTTCCCTTATTTTATCGCCACTTTAAAACGCACCTCATCCCAATTTTGAATCCCAATTAATTTTTTATACTGGTCAAAAACGTTGTTCTCATTTTTGGTATCTGCTGCTTTAAATACATACCAAACGGGTTTTGCGGCACCTGGTTCTTTCTCATCATCAGAAAAACGCCGAAGTCCAATTCTCAATCCGCCTTCTTTACGGTTATCTATCCAATTATGCCATTGAAAGCCATCGATACCATCCAGTACTTCCATCTTCTTCCACGTATAAGCAAATCCGGCAGCTTGTTCTAGCAGATCTTGTTCGGAATAAGTTTTAGAATTAGTTCCATTTTCAGATAACCAAAGTGCACGTTTTGTTTTACCCTTATACAACATTGCAGGAAGTTTTATCCATGCATTTAATACTTCTAAATTTTTAAATGTGATAAGTTTTGTATTGAATGTATAATTCACCTGACTATCTAACCAAGTTTTAGGCTCAAATAAAGATTGTGGGTAAGGATGTTGTGCCACAGCCCATTGAAAATCACCTTCCGCTTTTGTATATTGAAGTAATATTTCCATCAAATCTTTGGAAGTATAAAAGTGAGGATTTGATGTCCATGCCCAAAAATGAGTAAGTGATATAAAAACTTCTGAATAAGGATTATACTTTCGCGCAATTGCATAACACAAACGCATTGATTTTAAATAAGTATCCATAAAAATGTTGGCAGTTTTCTCTCCCATATTTGTCCATTCCCAACCAGCATCTACTTCATTGTGCATGATCCAATGGTTAATGCGACCATATTTTTTATCGGCTCTACTATAACGGCTTGCTAAAAAATCTAAAGCTGCAGCATAACAATCTACACTTGCAGGGTTTGTCATATTTGGCATACTGTAAATACCTGCGGGATCCATATCAGGGTGTTGCAATAATTTACCAATTTCCGGATCAGGACAATTCTCTGCTTTATCTACCAATAATATCGCAGCAGTAATAATTCCTTTACGACTGGTAGTCAAAAAGGTAGAATCAAATTCTGCTATGTCTTTCTCTTTAAAATAATAATATTTCCCATTATATAAATATTCTATTCTATCTGGTGCAGGCGATGTAAACATGAATTTTGCAAACGAAATATTTACTGTTGCACTTGTTATATTTAGTTCATCCAAATCACTTGTATGACCACGTTTTACACTAAAACCACCAATACCTTTTCTGCCATTGGATGTTTCATTTGTTAAATTATATTTAGCCTTTACAGAATCTTGGTAGTGTG
>CAILAF010000048.1 GCA_903832075.1 uncultured Chitinophagaceae bacterium | reverse complement strand
ATTTCTAAAAATATATTGAAGCCATTAGGCATGAATAATTCTGGTTTTTTAGGTTACCAAAAACTAAACACTTTAAGCAATAATTATGAAAATGATGGTACCCCCGTAAAAAATCCTTTTATTCGAGATATTCCTGCTGGTGGTTTGTACAGTAATATTGATGATTTATCAAAATTTGCAAAAGAAACAATAGCAGTTTACAAAGGAAATAATTCAAAGATTATCAATACAAAAACTTTAAAAGAAACATTTACCACAAGCAATAACAAAGTTCCTCTTGATTTTGTTAAGAGAGGATTCCCCTGGATGATTTTTGAAAATGATTCTTCAATAGTAGCCTGGCATGGCGGCTCTACGCGAATTGCAAATTCAGGTTTTGTTATTGCTCCTAAAAAAGGCGTGGCTGCAATTATTCAAATTAATACAGCCGGTGGATTTGATTTGGCAAACAAAGTTTTTCTTTTGTTTGCTAAAGAGTTAGGCGTAAATATTTGGGATGGAAAATATAATTATTCAAAAACAAATAATCTTAACAAAGCTGATACAGTTCATTTAGGTAAAAATGATTTAGTAAAATTTGTAGGTGATTATGCTCAGTTGCATTCTGTGTTCTCTATAAAACTTGAAGGAGATAAACTAATTGCTTACAGAACCTTTAATAAATATTTACTTAAGGCGTTATCGAAAAATGAATTTATTCCTTTTAAAATTACAACTGATTCTCTTGAGGAAATGGTTGATCAACGTTATATATTTACCGACATTGATTATTACCATATACTTATTCAAAAATTTAATAAATATGGAGAATATGCTTTGAGCAATAAAATAGAGCCACAAAAAATAAATGAAGTTTGGAAAAATAGAGTTGGGAAATATAAGATTGTTAATTATACAATCAAAGGCAATGATGTATACACTGAAGTAGAGTTGTTCATTTATAAAGATAAATTTTTAATGATGAAACTTTTATCGAATCCAACATATGAATATCCATTATTGATTCAATCTGATAATGAAGCCATAATAGCAGGAATGGAAACTTATGGAGGCAGTACAATTGAATTTAAAAATGAAAATGGTACTGAAATGCTGATTTATTCAGGATTAAAAATGAAAAAGTAGTTTTTTAATCTTTCAAAGATTGGCAATGCAATTTTGTTTGCAGTTATAAAAGCAAGAAATTTAATACTCCATATTTTTCAACTTCGGTGCTTTAAACCAAGTGGCAATAACAACTAATAAAGTCATAGAACCACCAAACACAACTGAAGGAATTACACCCATTAATTTTGCAGCAACTCCACTTTCAAATTGTCCTAATTCATTGCTCGAATTAATGAACATACTATTTACACTCATCACTCTGCCACGCATATTGTTTGGTGTATTTAATTGTAAAATTGTTCCGCGAACAACAACACTTATTCCATCAACTAAACCACTAATTAATAATGCAGCGAAAGAAATCCAAAACGATTTTGATAGTGCAAATGTGATAATACAAATGCCAAAACCTGCAACAGCGAACATTAATTTTTTTCCTTGTTTTTTTCTTAATGGATAGAATGTAAGTGTGATGATGATAATGATAGAACCTATGTCTGATGCGGCATTAAGCCAACCAAAACCTTCGGCACCAACTTTTAAAATATCTTTTGCATACACCGGAATCATGGCAACGGCACCACCAAAAAATACAGCAAATAAATCAAGCAATAATGCACCCAATATTTCTTTTGCGTTTATAACAAAGCGCAAACCTTCTTTCACACTTTCCCAAGTTTTCTTTTCGCCGGGTTCGTTTAGTGGTGGTTTTGGTTTTAGTTGATACATAAAAAATAATCCACCGATTACTAAAAAATTAATTACTAATAATGTTGAATGAATTCCTATTGCAGCAATTAATATTCCACCAACAGCATGACCTATTACTGAAGCAGAAAGCCATGATCCTTGATTCCAAGTAGTTGCATTTTGTAAAATATTTCTTGGAACAATAGAAGCAATGATGGAATGAAATGTTGGTCCGGTAAATGCGCGAAACACGCCTGTAAAAAAAATAATGATGTAAATAAATAAAGCGATGTAATGATTTGGAAGCGATGAAGAAATTGTTTTTGATGAAAGAAAAAATAATAATCCTGCACAAACCAAATATAAACTTGCGCCGGTTAATAATACTTTTCTTTTTTCGCTGATGTCAATAATATGTCCGGCATACAATGCCAATAAAAATGCAGGAATAACTTCTGATAAACCAATAATGCCAATAGCAAAAGGTGCATTGGTTAATTCATAAATCCACCAACCAACCAATGTTCCCATCATCCGCAAACCCATGATGAATAAGAATCTGCCAAAAACTAAATGTCTAAATTCATTTATTCTTACAGCAGCAAAAGGATCATGTTTTTGCGAATCAGCGTTTATATTATTCATAATAACTAAGGCAATGTAAAATAATGTTGACCATTTTCATAATCCTTATCCAATGCATCTAAAATCACTTGCAAATGTTTTTCATTTCCTAAAAAATCTGCATTGCTGGCATCAACAAAAATTGTTTTGATATTGTGTTGTTTTATGTAACTGGTATATGTTTCCTGAATATTAAATAAATATTCATCAGAAATATTTTGTTCATATTCGCGGTTACGCTTTTTAATATTGTTTTGTAATTTATGAACAGGCGCATGCAAGTATATAAGAATATCAGGAAACACCAATTGTTGATGAATGATATCGAATAGCTTTTGATACAAGCGAAATTCTTCTTCGGGTAAATTTACTTTGGCAAACAATAAACATTTGGTAAACAAATAATCGGAAATAGTTACACTTTGAAATAAATCTTTTGTGTGCACCATGTCTTTTAATTGCTTATAACGCTCAGCCATAAAAAACAATTCTAACGGAAAAGCATATTGATCAGGCTTTTCGTAAAACTTAGCTAAAAAAGGGTTATCTGCAAATTCTTCTAATATCATTCTTGCATTTAAACGTTTCGCAAGAATATGCGTAAGCGTTGTTTTACCGGCTCCGATATTTCCCTCAACAGTTATAAAATGATGTTTCATTATTGCAATCAAAATTAAAAGGCATCATCATGCATCGGCAGAAATTTTTTGCACATCTAATACATCTGTACAATCTTGTAATAATTGATGAATAGATTTATTTTCAACAGCATGAATGATAGTTGATGCTACTTCATCTAAAGGTATTAAAGCAAATCTTCTTTGTGAAAGCGCTGGGTGCGGAACAGTTAAGTTTTTTGTTTGAATGACCAAATCATCAATTAATAAAATATCAATATCAATTGTTCTTGGTCCTAATTTAATATTTCTTATTCTTCCCATTTTTTCTTCGATAGATAATAATGTTTGCAATAAAGCTTGAGGATTGAGTGTGGTGGAAAGAACCAATACTTGATTTAAAAATTTAGGTTGTTCTGTAATTCCCCAAGCAGCAGTTTCATAAACCGATGATTTCTGAATGATAGTGCCACATTGCGTTTCAATTAATTTCTTTGCATCATTTAAATACAAAAAACGATCGCCTATATTTCCACCAATTAATAAATATGCTGTACTCATTCAAAAATATAATAGTCGCAAACCTAAACAATTATCTGACGCCCCATTCCCAAATTCCAAATTGTGTTTTTTTATCAACCATATGATTGTTTTGTTTAAGTGATAAGATGATTTGTCCGCGGTGATGTGCTTCATGCGAAAGAATATAACCGAGAAATGCGGTGGCATGTGGCTTAAATCCTTTTATTTTTCCAGTTGATTCGCTAATATCTAATAAATGATTCATTGCTTTTGCAGACTCTTCTAATCCTTTTATCAGTTTCTTTTTATTCAATGCATCTTCTTTTTCAATTTTATCTATTCCTGTTAGTAATTCGGGCGAAGCAGCTTTCAGCCACATCAATCGCACATTATGTATATGAGCAAATTGTTCGCCAACATTTCTTCCTTTGCTTGCGGATGTATCTTTCAAACCCGCTTCTGCAATGGATTCCAAGAGATAAAGATTAATTCGATGATTGATAGAAAAAGTTTCTGATAATAATTTTGGGGCATTCATAAATGGTGTTTTTTGAAAGTGAAAAAATAATCAAATAGATTTGTTGCCACAAGCGTTTTTTTATGAGTGAGAATTACAGTCAGTTAAAAGCAATGTTGGCGATTAGTAAAGCAAGTTTAAAATCAACTTTTAAAAGTCCGCAGGCAACATTTTTCAGTTTATTTTTTCCAATTGTATTGATTGCAATATTTGGTGCCATTGGTGGTAATAGTTCAGCATCGGTTGATATTGCTTTTTCAAAAGATTGCGATACTACCAATGTTTTGTATCAGCAAATGAATAAAATTCCTATTTATAAAATAGTGAAAGGTACTGCAGCAGAAATAGATGATAAATTAAAGAAAGGAAGAATTACAGCAGTGGTTGATATTAAAAAAACAATTGGCGATTCAGCACATCAATATAATTTGCATTTGATCAGTTCTTCTGCCAGCCAGCGTGAATTTCCTTTACTGCAATCTATCATACGCGATTTAATTAGAAATGTAGATGAACAATTTTACGGTAAGAAACAATCTTATGCAACCATTACCAAAGAAGAAGTGCCCGGAAGAGAATATAAATTGATCGATTTCTTTTTACCCGGCATGATTGGTTTCTCTTTAATTGGTGCATCTGTTTTTGGAGTAGCTTTTCTATTTTATTCTTTGCGAGATACATTGGTGTTGAAACGCATGTATTCATCGCCAATCAAAAAAGGATATATTGTGTTAGGCGAAAGTTTATCACGTGTTATCTTTCAATTATGTACAGTAGTGGTATTGGTGTTGTTTGGAAAATATTTTTACCATTTTACTTTAGCCAATGGATGGATCACTTTCATCAATATGATGATCATTAGTTTTTTTGCTTTGTTAGTGTTTATGGGATTTGGTTTTTTTGTCAGCGGCATAGCAAAAAATCAAAGTGTAATTCCTATTTATGCCAACTTGTTTATGTTTCCGCAATATTTTTTGTCCGGAACATTTTTCCCCAGAAGTGCTCTGCCGCAAGGGTTACAGCCGTTCATCAAATTCTTGCCATTAACGGCATTGAATGATGCGATGCGTAATGTGGCATTTGAAGGTGCAGGCATATTAGATTGCTGGAAAGAATTGGGCATATTAGCAGTTTGGGGAATTTTAGTGTACGCATTGGTTACTAAAACTTTCAGATGGGAATGATTTCAAGAATGATCAAATTTGCTGCTATTAGTATCATTGCTCTGTTTATCATAACAACAATGATCTCTTTTTTATTTCCTTCAAAAGTGATTGTTTCGCGTGCTATAAATATCAATGCAAAGCCTGATTCAATTATTGTGTTGATAAAAGACATGCATGCATGGAAACAATGGATTGAAGGAATGGATGATCCAAGCGTGCATATTTTTTCTTCAACAGAATCGGAGATGGGTGCAACAAAAGTGGTGATTGATTCTATTTCGCCGAATACTGTTCGCTCTTTATGGCAAAACAAAAAAGGGAAATGGATGATATCGACCATTCATTTATATAGCGATTCTGCAAAGCCTGTAACTGTTGTACAGTGGGCATTTGAGCAAAATATAAAGTGGTACCCCTGGGAAAAATTCGGCTCTTTTATGAATGATAAAATATTAGGCCCCATGATGGAAAAGAATTTAGATCATCTTAGAAAATTAGCAGAAAAAAATTAGTAGCCTTTTAATTTTTTATTTTCTTCTGTCTGT
>CAILAF010000047.1 GCA_903832075.1 uncultured Chitinophagaceae bacterium | reverse complement strand
TGATTGCAATATTTCAGCGGTATCATTACTGTATAAAATTTCACTTGCTTTTATGGCAAATTCATAATCTTCTTTACTGTGAACAAATGTGGTTACTTCCTGCGCTAACTTTTTTTGTAATGCTCTTACATGCGGTGCAACTTCATGTTCAACTAATAAACTTTCAATTTCATCTTTTGGTAATAATGTAAAAATCTTGATCCATTTTTTTGCATCTTCATCACTCGCATTTAACCAGAATTGATAAAATTGATAAGGCGATGTTTTCTTTGCATCTAACCAAACATTTCCTTTTTCTGTTTTACCAAATTTACCGCCATCTGCTTTTGTAATTAACGGACAGGTAAATGCAAATGCTTCGCCACCTGCTTTACGGCGAATTAATTCAGTACCGGTTACAATATTTCCCCATTGATCGCTGCCGCCCATTTGCAGTTTGCAATTTTTATTTTTATACAACCAATAAAAATCATAACCCTGCACCAACTGATAAGTAAATTCTGTAAAGCTCATTCCTGTTTCGCCTTCAATTCTTTTCTTCACACTATCCTTCGCCATCATATAATTCACAGTAATATGTTTTCCCACATCACGAATAAAATTCAAGAAGCTAAAATCTTTAAACCAATCATAATTGTTAACCATTTCGGCAGCATTCTTTTTGCTTGCATCAAAATCTAAAAATTTCTCTAACTGTTTTTTTACACATTGTAAATTATGATTCAATATTTCTTCACTCAATAAATTTCTTTCTTCACTTTTTCCGCTTGGATCGCCTACCATACCTGTTGCGCCGCCAACCAATGCATAAGGTTTATGTCCGGCTTTTTGTAAATGCACCAATAATAAAATAGGAACCAAACTACCAATATGCAAACTATCGGCAGTTGGATCAAAGCCAATATATGCCGAAGTCATTTCTTTATTCAATTGTTCTTCAGTGCCGGGCATAATGTCTTGTATCATGCCTCTCCATTTTAATTCTTCAATAAAATGCATCAATAAAAATTTGATGCAAAAGTAATTACTAATGTTGTACTATTTTCGTTGAATGAAAATAGTTGGCATCGGCACAAGGATTTTTAATTTTTTGATTGATACGATTATTGTGCTCGTAATTGCATACATCATTTTTAAAATCCGCAACTGGTATGTATATTATTACCGAGTGAAGTATTATCATTTCGGCTACTTTTTCTTTCCGGTTTTGTTTTTGTACTATACTTTTTTTGAAAGTGTATTTGCACGCACACCGGGTAAATGGATGAGTTATACCAAAGTGGTCAATCAAAAAAACAGTAAACCATCTTTTGTACAAGTATTGATAAGAAGTTTGGTACGACTAACGATTATTGATATGTTCTTTATTCCTTTTTTGGATAAAACTTTACATGATTATGTAAGTAAGACCGAAGTTGTGGAAGTTTGATTTGGTTAAGAGTTGAGAATTATGAATTAATAGTTGTGATTATCTTAAAATTTAAAACCCTTAATTCATAATTCATAACTCATAATTTATAATTATCTAATGTTCCAATTGTTTTTCTTAATAAAATTTCATCGTATCCTTTTACAATAAAATCTTTCAGCACACCAATTTTTTCATAACCTAATCTGTAATACAATTTTTGTGCTGCTGTGTTAAAACTTGAAACGCACATGAATACATTCGGCGAAATTTCAAATATTCTTTTTTCGGCAAATGAAATTAATAATGTGCCGATGCCTTTGCCTCTTGCATTTGCGGCAACCGCAATAGTTTGAATATATCCTTTAAATGTTCCTTGCATTTGAAGAATAATAAAACCTTCAATAGTATCATTTTGCGTGGCTACATAAATTTCTTTATAATCTCCGTCAAATGCCGATAAACATTGCTGATAATTTCTTTTCAAACTGATCCATGGTTCACTTGCACACATTATCTGTGCACAATATTCAAAATCTTTTTTATTATTTGTTTGCAAAATAGTTGTTTGCATAATTTAAAGTTACAAAACAGTTGGTAAGTTCTTATTTCTTCTTTCGCAACAATAAACAAGTGTCAATACTCTATTTTTGCATTTATCATTTATAATTCAACATTTATAATTTCTACACGTGGCAAAGATCGGCATTAACATAGCAACAGGAAGTTTGCAACAGGCTGAAATGATTGTGGGCATTGATTTAGGAACTACCAACAGTTTGGTGGCAATCATTCATCCCGAAACAAAAAAACCGGTTGCATTAAAAGAACATAACAGCAGCAGTTTAGTTCCCAGTGTAATTCATTTTGATGCATTTGGTAATCCAACAGTAGGTGAAGAAGCAAAAAAATATTTAGAGAACGATCCTTCCAATACTATTTTTTCTGCGAAACGCTTAATGGGAAAAAGTTATAACGACATTAAACAAAATGCTTCCTTCTTTACTTATAAAGTAATTGATAGTGATGATGAAAAATTAGTGAAAGTGCAAGTGGGGAATATGTTTTATTCGCCTATTGATTTATCATCTTTTATTTTAAAAGAATTAAAAGCAAGAGCCGAACATATTTTAAAAACGCCTGTAACAAAAGCAGTAATTACAGTGCCTGCTTATTTTAATGATGCACAACGTCAGGCAACACGCGATGCAGGTAAATTAGCAGGATTAGATGTAATGCGAATTGTAAATGAGCCTACTGCTGCTGCATTAGCGTATGGTTTGGGTTTAAATAAAGAGGAAGAAAAAACTATTGCCGTGTATGATTTAGGCGGCGGCACATTTGATATTTCTATATTAAAAATTACCAATGGAATTTTTGAAGTATTAAGTACAAACGGTGATACTTATTTAGGTGGTGATGATTTTGACAGAACAATTGTTCAAGATTGGATGAATGAAGCCGGCATCACGAATGATGAGTTAAATCAAAATAAAGAATTATCGCAGGGATTGCGTTTGCGTGCCGAAGAAGCAAAAAAATATTTATCCAATCATGATGATTTTTCTATTGAGTTTAACGGAGATCAATTATCCATCACAAAAAATAAATTTGAAAAACTCATTCAACCACTCATTCAAAAAACATTGGATTGTTGCAGCAATGCATTGAAAGATGCACAACTGCAAATAAAAGATATTGAAACAGTGGTGATGGTTGGTGGAAGTACAAGAATACCTGCAATAAAAAATGCAGTGA
>CAILAF010000046.1 GCA_903832075.1 uncultured Chitinophagaceae bacterium | reverse complement strand
TTAATAGCAACTTTAACTATTCAAATATTTGCAATAAAGCATTTACCCTTTATAGATTGCTTGCCTTATAAAAAAGGGAATAATATTTTGAATGAGATGAAAGTGCCTGCCGGTGCGGTTTCTGACAGTTTTGCCATTACATTTAAATATAAAAAGAATGGTAAGCTGATTGAGTTTGATAAAAATCATTTTCCCGATGATTTTGATAGTAGTTATGAATATGTAGATCGTTATCAAAAATTAGTTCGTGCCGGAAATGCTGTTCCTAAAATCGTTGACTTTGCTTTACAAACTTTAAACGGAAGCGATACAACAAAAGCTATTTTTCAACAAAACAAATACATTTTATTATTTGCCAAAGATTTTGATAATGTAAACGATTGGAAAGATCAATTTGAAATTGTTGTAAAAAATGCAGATCAATTAAAACTTCCTGTGTTTATTGTAACTGCCGATGCTGAAAAAGCCTTGCAACTATTTAAAGGAATTGTTATTTTAAAATGCGATGCCACCGTAATTAAAACTGCTGCCAGGGTTATACCTACATATTTTATTATGAATGAAGCAACTATTTTGGATAAGTTTAGTTATACTGATGCATCAAAAATTGAATATTGGCTAAACTCTTATCGTTTAACATTTGCTAATTAATTTTGGAAGGTGTAACAAAAAATGCAAACTGACTATTGTCATTTTATAATTGCAATATTTGTTAGAATTTTAAATGAATAATTTGAATTTATAAAACTCATCATTATGAAAACAGTAAAACAAATTTTAGCTTCAAAAGGGCATGAGTTTAATTATATCAGTGCCAAAGCAAAAGTGATTGATGCATTGTCAATGATGAAAAGTACCAATCGTAGTTATGTTATTGTAATGGATAATGATCAATTTGAGGGAATCATGAGTGAAACAGATTATTCTCAAAAAGTAATTTTATTAGGAAAGCATTCTAATCAATTAGAAATAAAAGATATCATGTCAACAAATCTTCAAACTGTAAATTATACTGATACTTCACATAGGTGTATGCAATTAATGAATACTTTTAAAACCCGCTACCTGCCTGTATTTGATGGAAATGAATTTAAAGGTGTTATTACGATGAATGATTTGTTGAGAGCATCCATCAATGATAATGAAGAACAAAAAAAGAAATAAATTCTTTCTACCTATTGTATCACTACTTCAGTAATTACTTTTTCATCAAAGGCTTCATTTACCCTTTCAATAATTAATTTTTTCTGGTAAAGTAACTCGTTTTTTAAAGGACCAACATGTGTATGAATAAATAAAGTATGATTGATGATTTCAATTTTATCGGTGTATTTAGCAATCGTTTTTCCCATTAGTTGTTCCCATATCTCTTCTATTTGTACAGCCCTTAAACCGTTACGCAATTTGCTTTTATTAATAAAGCCTTTTAATGCATCGCCAATACTGTATTCACCCATGTTGTAAAGATAATTTATAATTCAATTAATTGAAACGTTACATCAATTGCTTGTAACGAAGCTGACAATCTTTCTTTATTGGTATCAGTTATAAAAACCTGTCCGGTTTCTTCTATGCAAACTTTATGTAACAGATGATGCATTCGTTCTGCATCTAATTTTTCAAACACATCATCCAATAATAAAATAGGGGTGATCTGTTTTTGTTTTTTTAATACTTCAAACTCCGCCAACTTAAATGCAAATAACAAACTCTTACGTTGTCCTTGCGAGGCAAGGGTTTTAAAGGATTGGTCGTTCATTAAAATACTCAAGTCATCTTTATGAATTCCGCAACCTGTTCGTTGTAAATACAAATCTCTTTGTTGGTTTGATTGTAATAATTCTTTCATTGATGCAGTTAATAACTGGCTATCATATTCAATACTTATATCATCACCCTTTTGTGCAATGTATTGGTATTGTTTTTTAACTGATTGAATAAAATTCAATAAGAATTCTTTTCTCACATCAAAGATCAATTGTCCTTTTTTAGATAATTGTTCATCCAATGTCTCTAATAAAGATTCATCTAAACGGTTATGCTCTGCTGTAGCTTTTAATAGACTGTTTCGCTGTTGCAAAATTTTATTGTAATCAATCAACCATTGTAAATAAGCAGCATTGCATTGTGATAAGATAGTATCAATAAATTTTCTTCTTTCTTCACTGTTACCGGTAATTAATTCAACATCATCGGGAGCAATCATAACGCAGGGAATTTTGCCAATATGTTCAGAGAAACGTTTGTATTCATCCTCATTAAAATAAAATTCTTTGCGATTATTTTCTCTAACAATGCAGCGCAATTGAGTGTTTTTGTCGTTGATCAAATAATTTCCATCAATACGCATTCCTTGTAAACCATGATGTACCGATTGACTTTCAGGTCTTGAAAAATAACTTCTCGTAAAGCTTAAGTAATAGATGGCATCTAAGAAATTTGTTTTACCAACGCCATTGTTTCCGCATAAAGCAATGATTCTTTCCGAAAAGGAAAAATCGCTTTGTACATAATTCCTGAACTGTACCAATGATATGGTTTGTAATTGCAGCATTTAAAGTGCCGAAAATAATTCAATTGATTGGTATTTATAAACGCTCTATTTTTATGCAAAAGTTTTTGCCTTGAAAACTATATTATCAGAACAACAAATTTCATTAACTGTAAAACGATTAGCGCATCAGATATTAGAAGATCATTTGCAGTTAAAAGATACTGTTATTATCGGCATACAGCCTCGTGGTGTGTATTTAAGCGATCGTATCATTAATGAATTAAGTGAATTAGTTCCTCCGGCTTCCATTCAATATGGGAAATTGGATATAACATTTTATAGGGATGATATTCGCAAAGAATTGCATGTGGCGAATAAAACGGATATTCCTTTTGGAATAGAAAACAAGCATGTGGTGATCATTGATGATGTATTGTATAAAGGAAGAACCATTCGTGCTGCATTAGATGCCCTGCTAGATTTTGGCCGACCTTTAAAAGTGGGTCTTTTCTGGGACTTATGCTGGAGCTGCATTGGAAAATGTAAACACAACGAGAACAACAAATATGGCATCAGGTTAGATAACACCCAAAGGCTGATACCAAGAGTCGGACAATAAAACCAATGCCCAATCTATCGACCGAATAGTTTGTGATTCAAAATATGATAATGCTATGAGGCTAGCGCAAGTCAATAATGCCAATGTTCCATTGATCGACTGAATCATTACCTCTCCGAGACTATAAACACTGCTCGCGCCGTGTGCACTGAGGCCCGCTCAAGATCCAGCGGTACCAATGCACAACCAACAAGGACCTGAGACCGTGACCTGAAACACATGGTAAGTGTAGACACTGACACAACCAACATATTTCATTATGTAGTGACCATCATCATTGCAGATATGAATATCATGAGCCATAATTCGTAGTGACAAAGATCAAAACGCTATGATCATACGAGTATTGTGGGTGGGTGAGAAGTCTGAGTAAAGCCG
>CAILAF010000045.1 GCA_903832075.1 uncultured Chitinophagaceae bacterium | reverse complement strand
GTTGAACAAGGTTCATCAGCGTTAGCAAACCCACGCAATGCTGCCAGCGGAAGTTTGAGAATGAAAGATCCGAAAGAAGTGGCGAGAAGAGGATTGGAAGCGTTTCTTTATCATGTTAGTTATTATGTTAGTCGGGAGTCAGGAGTTGGGAGTCAGGAGTTAGTAAATGCAAGTTCTTCAACTAACGACTTACTGCTCACAACTCACGACTCTTCTTTGCAAATGCTCTGGGAATGCGGATTTCGTTCCCCGCAAAAAGAAAAAATAGTAGTGCAGGGAATTGATGAAGTCATAAAACACGTGCACGATTTTGAAGAGATGCGTGATACATTGCCTTATGAAATTGACGGAATGGTAGTGAAAGTAAATGACTTTGCATTGCAGGATAAAATGGGAATGACAACGCATCATCCGCGGTGGGCGATTGCATTTAAATTTAAAGCAAGACAAGCAACAACAAAATTAATTAATGTAGAATTTCAAGTAGGAAGAACCGGTGCAGTTACACCTGTTGCAAAATTAAATCCTGTTGCTATTGGCGGCGTAACTGTTTCAAGTATTTCTGTTCATAATGAAGAATACATTAAAGAAAAAGATTTGAAGATTGGTGATCATGTTTTGATAGAACGGGCAGGTGATGTGATTCCTCAAATTGTAAAATCATTACCAGAGCTACGCGATGGAACTGAAACAGAGATTGAGTTTCCTAAAGATTGTCCGGTTTGCAAAAGCAAATTATTTAAAGAAGAAACAGAAGCTGTTTGGCGTTGTATTAACATAGAATGCGAAGCACAAGTTGTTGAACGCATCATTCATTTTGTGAGTAAAGATGCAATGGATATTAAAAGTTTTGGCGAAGCAAATGTTCGCAAGTTTTATGAATTGAATTTATTAAAAGATATTCCGGGCATTTATCATTTAGATTTTAATGCGTTTAATACTATTGAAGGTTTTGGAAAAAAATCTATTGATAATTTACAAGCAGCGATTGAAGCATCAAAACAACAACCATTGCATCGATTGATTTATGCATTGGGAATTCGTTTTGTTGGTGAAACCACTGCAAAAACATTAGCCAATGCGATTGAAAATTTATTTGATCTTCAAAAAAAATCAGAAGAAGAATTAAAAGAATTGGAAGATGTTGGCGTGAAAGTAGCACAAAGTATTTTTCAATTTTTTCGCAATGAACAAAATATTGAAATGCTGAATGAATTGCAGAAAGCAGGATTACAATTTAAAAATGAAAAGCGTGAAACCATTGCTGCAGGCGGATTAGCAGGACAAACATTTTTATTTACCGGAACACTCGCTAAATTAAAACGCAACGAAGCAGAAGCATTGGCCGAACAACATGGCGGAAAAATTGTTACAGGTGTTAGCGCCAAATTAAATTATTTAGTTGTTGGAGAAGATGCAGGAAGTAAATTAGAAAAAGCAAAAAAAATAAACACCATTAAAATAATTACGGAAGATGAATTTTTAGCCTTAGTTCAATAAAATATTATGAATAAAAATCTGTCAAATCAATTCTTACTTACGCCAAGCATAACTTTTTTAAATGCAGGTTCATTCGGTGCTTGTGTGAAGCCTGTATTTGAAAAATATCAGCAATTTCAATTAGAGTTAGAACAAGAGCCTGTTCAATTCATCACAGTAAAAGGTTTACAATACTTAAAAGATTCTCGTGAGGCATTAAGCAAATACATTCATAGCAATGCTGATGATATTGTGTATGTAACCAATCCTTCTTATGCAATAAATATTATTGCAAAAAATTTAAAACTGAATGAAGGTGATGAAATATTAACAACCGATATTGAATATGGAGCTTGCGATCGTACTTGGAATTATTATTGTGAAAAAGCAGGAGCAAAATATGTGCGGCAAAAAATTCAATTTCCTTTAACTACAAAAGAAGAATTTGTTGAGCAATTCTTTAAAGGATTAACAACAAAAACAAAAGCGATTTTTATTAGTTATATCACCAGCGCAACAGCATTAAGATTACCCGTTGAAGAAATTTGTGCAATTGCAAAACAAAAAGGTTTAATAACAATTGTAGATGGGGCACATGCTCCAGGACAAGTATCAATTGATCTTCAAAAACTGAATGTAGATTTTTTTACCGGTGCTTGTCATAAATGGATGCTTACGCCAAAAGGAAGTGCATTTTTATTTACAAAGATTGAGTGGCAGCATATGCTGGATCCGTTGGTGGTTAGTTGGGGATATAAAGCTTTTTCTCCATCATCCTCACAATTTTTAGATTACCATCAAACACAAGGCACAAGAGACTTCTCGGCATTTCTTACCATTCCAACAGCTATTGATTTTCTTCAAAAGAATAATTGGGAAAATGTTGCAACAGAATGCAGAGCAATGGTACAAAATAATGCAAACGAAATGTGTAATTTATTAAAAGCAAAAAGTATTTGCCCGATCGATGACTCGTTTTTAGTACAGATGTACAGTACATCAATTAAAACATCGCAACCGGAAAAATTAAAAGCACTGTTATACGATAAATATAAAATTGAAATTCCGGTAATGCGACAAGATGATAAAGTGTACTTACGCTATTCCATTCAAGCGTTTAATACACAAGAAGATGTAGATAATTTATTTAGCGCATTAAAAAATATCATTACAACAACCAATTTAATTGAAGTATAAACTTTAACTCATGTTACAACCATCCACAATAAAATTCTTAAAAGATTTAAAGAAGAACAACAGCAAAGAATGGTTTGATAAAAACAGAAAAGTTTATGAAGCAGCAAAAGAAGATTTTGCTTCGCTGGTAAACAATGTTATCAATCAATTCGGAAAGAACGATGAAACAATTGCAACATTAACAGCAAAGGATTGTTTGTTTAGAATTAACCGTGATGTACGTTTCAGCAAAGATAAAAGTCCGTATAAAACCAATCTGGGAGCGAGTTTCAGCAAGGGTGGAAAGAAAGCAATTATTGCAGGATATTATTTTCATTGCGAACCCGGACAAGCTTTTGTTGGTGGTG
>CAILAF010000044.1 GCA_903832075.1 uncultured Chitinophagaceae bacterium | reverse complement strand
TGATGCGGCACCTTCTTTTAAATAATGCGTCATATCAGTTTCAATGAATCCCGGTGCAATGGCATTGCAACGAATATTTCTGCTTCCTAATTCTGCTGCGATTGATTTTGTGAAACCTATAATACCAGCCTTACTTGCTGCATAGCTCGACTGGCCAGCATTTCCGCGAACACCAACAATAGAACTCATATTAATGATGCTTCCGCTTTTTGCTTTCATCATTGTACGAACAACTTGCTTTGTTAAGTTAAATACACTTTTTAAATTAGTGTTCATCACTTCATCCCATTGTTCTGGAGTCATGCGTAATAATAAATTATCTTTTGAAATACCTGCATTATTTACACAAATATCAATTGTTCCAAATTCTTTCAACACATCATTTACAAAAATTTCGCATAGAGCAAAATCACTGGCATTACTTTTATATGCTTTTGCTTTTACACCCAACGCATTCAATTGATTTTCTAATGCAATTGCTTTTTCTGCGCTGCTGTCACTAACATAAGTAAATGCAATATTAGAACCATGTTCTGCTAATTTTAATGCAATAGCTGCACCAATACCACGTGCTGCGCCGGTTACTATTGATACTTTATTTTTCAATAACATAAGTGATTGTATTTATTCTGCAATGATAAGATTCTTTCTTTTCTAAAATTATTCTGTTCATTGAATTTTATTATGATGAAGTGATATTTAGAAAACAAATGCAGAAATTTCATCAATATAATTTCTATCATTACTTAATCGCGGAACCTTGTGTTGCCCGCCCAGCTTGCCTTTGCTGCGTAACCATTCGGTAAATACACCTTTCTTTAACGATTTAATTAATGGCATTCGCAATGCAATATCTTTATGGCGTTTTGCTTCGTAATCGCTGTTTAAATTTTTCAATGCACAATCTAATTCATAGGAAAAGAGATAAATATTTTCCGGTTCTTTCTCAAACTCAATTAACCATTCGTGTGCACCATTGCTATTATCGCTAAAATAAACAGGTGCAGCAGTATAATCATTTACAACTGAATTTGTTTTTGTTGATGCAATAGCAATTGCTTTATCGGAATTGTCAACAATTACTTCTTCGCCAAAAGCATTCATATAATGTTTTAAACGGCCGCTGACTTTTATTCTGAATGGATTTAATGAAGTGAATTGAATAGTATCTCCAACCAAATATCTCCACAATCCACCATTGGTTGAAATAACGATTGCATAATTTTTATTTAATTCAACTTTGTTTAATCCAATTGTATGTGGATCATCTTTTCCATATTCTTCTACCGGCATAAATTCATAAAAAATTCCATGATTTAAAAATAATAACATGCCATCATCGGTAGAATTTATTTGTGCTGCAAAAAACCCTTCACTTGCATTATATAGATTAAGATAAGTTATATCTTTTCCAATTAATTTTTTAAATTGTTCTTGATATGGAATGAATGAAACGCCGCCATGCAAGTACAGCTCTATGTTTGGCCAAACTTCGCTTAATGTTTCTTTACCTGTTATTTGTAATATTTTTTTGATTAACACAATTGTCCAAGTTGGAACACCGGAAATTGAAGTAACATTTTCCGGAATAGTTGTGTAAGCTAATTTTTCAATTTTATTTTCCCATTCGTCTAATAATGCGATTGATAATTCGGGCGTGCGAATCCAATTAGCCCACATGGGTGTGTTTTGTAAAAGCACGGCACTTAAATCTCCATAATGAATTTCTTCATTAATAGAATTGATTTGATGACTTCCTCCAATCACTAATCCCTTTCCGGTTAACAGATCGCTTTCAGGATTTAAATTGTAATACATAGTCAAAACATCTTTCGCTGCTTGATAATGACAATCTTCCAAACTTTGTTCAGTAATTGGAATGAATTTACTTTTATCGCTGGTAGTGCCGCTGCTCTTTGCAAACCAACTAACAGGCGTGTTCCATAATAGATCTTCTTCTCCTTCCATTAATCTTTCAACGTAAGGTTTTATATCATTGTATTCATGAATAGGAACTCTTTTTTTAAATTCACGAATGCTTGAAATGCCCGCCAGTCCATACTTACGGCCGAACTCGCTATATTGTACATGTGTAAATAAATCTTGTAATACCTCGCGCTGTGTAGCAATTGGATTTTGAATCCATTGCTCGATACGCCAATGACGCAATCTTGCCAAACGTGATATAGCTGGACTTAGCAGTTTCATTTGGGGGTAACAATATCAGCAAAATAAGAAATGAAAATGACTTATGGAAGATTATTCTTCAGTATTATTTGTTTCTACTTCTGCATCTCTGATTAAAGCACTATCTCTTTCCATATCTATAATCCAATCTTTTCTTTTTAAAACAAAGTTGGTTCCAAGATATAAACGTCGCACTCTTTCATCATTGGCTAATTGTTCGGCAGTTCCTTGTTTAAATATTTTTCCTTCAATTAATAAATAGGCACGATCGCAAATAGATAATGTTTCATTAACGTTATGATCGGTTATTAAAATGCCGATGTTTTTATATTTTAATCTTGCAACTACTGTTTGAATATCTTCAACCGCAATAGGATCAACGCCTGCAAAAGGTTCATCCAATAAAATAAATTTTGGATCAACAGCCAATGCACGAGCAATTTCTGTTCTTCTTCTTTCGCCGCCGCTTAAACTATCACCATTATTTTTTCTAACATGATGCAAATTAAATTCATCCAATAATGTTCCTAATTTTTGCAAGCGTTCTTTCTTGGTCATCTTCGTCATTTCCAAAACAGCCATAATATTATCTTGCACACTTAATTTTCTAAACACACTTGCTTCTTGTGGTAAATAACCAATTCCCATTTGCGCTCTTTTATACATGGGTAGTTTGGTAATGTTTACATCATTCAAAAAAACATCACCAACATCAGGTTTAATTAATCCAACTACCATATAAAAAGTAGTTGTTTTGCCTGCGCCATTGGGTCCGAGTAAACCAACTATTTGTCCTTGATTTACTTCAATAGAAACATGATCAACAACAGTACGACCGCTGTATGTTTTAACCAGATTGGATGTATGAATAGTAATGCTCAATGAAAATGTTTCGGCAAAAATAGAGTTTATCAAACAGATATAAAACAGAATATAACATCTTAACAGATGTTTCAATAAAACGTTCTATAATGTATATTGCATTAATTTTTACAAATGAAGGTTACAGAACATATATCGCAGGCAAAGAAAACTTTGGTATCATTTGAAGTGTTACCGCCATTAAAAGGCAAAACCATTTCTTCTTTGTATGATCATTTAGATCCATTGATGGAATTTAAGCCGGCATGGATAAATGTTACGTATCATAGAAGCGAATCAATGTTTAAAAAGAAAGCAGATGGTACTTTTGAAAAAGTAGAAGTGCGTAAAAGGCCCGGCACTGTTGGTATTTGCGCTGCCATCATGAATCATTATAAAATTGATACAGTACCTCATTTTATTTGCGGCGGATTTACTAAACGCGAATGCGAAGATGCATTGATTGATTTAAATTTTTTAGGCATTGATAATGTTTTGGTGTTGCGCGGTGATGCAGAAAAAAATGAAGCCAACTTTATTCCGGAAAAAGGCGGGCATGCTTATGCAATTGATTTACAAAAACAAGTTGCAAATTTAAATAATGGAATGTATTTAGATGAGGATATACAAAATGGTGGCAAAACAGATTTTTGTATTGGTACTGCCGGTTATCCTGAAAAACATTTTGAAGCACCGAATTTAGAAATTGATTTACAACGTTTGAAAAACAAAGTGGATGCCGGTGCCGATTATATTATGACGCAAATGTTTTTTGATAACGCAAAGTTTTTTGCTTTTGTAAAATCATGTAAGGATATGGGCATTACTGTTCCAATTATTCCGGGATTAAAACCTATTACTTCAAAAAAACAATTATCGGTATTGCCAAGAATTTTTCATGTTGATATTCCAACAGAATTATCTAATGAAGTGCTGAAATGCAAGACAGATACGGATGTTGAGCAAGTGGGTGCCGAATGGTTAATACAACAATGCAAAGAATTAAAAAATTTTGGCGTACCTGTTTT
>CAILAF010000043.1 GCA_903832075.1 uncultured Chitinophagaceae bacterium | reverse complement strand
GATGAATTTAAAAAATTCTTTGATGATAATCGCAATGCAAAAAATGCCGAGTATAAAACTTATGTTGTAACAAGTAATGATGAAAATAAAATTAATTCAGTAAAAGAATTGTTGAATAAAAATGGTATTGAAAGCGGAACCATCAACGGTAAAATAAAAGGGTATAATTATTTTATCGGCAAAGAGGATGAGACTGAATTGATGAAATTTAATTTAGCTGTTTCAATGTATCAACCAAGAAGTGTTTTAGTAAAAATTTTATTTGAACCGCAAAGTAAATTAAGTGATAGTGCCACTTATGATATTACAGCATGGAGCATTCCGTATGCGTATGGTGTGCAAGCGTATGCATTAAAAGATAAAAAAGAAATTTCAGTTTCTTTAGTAAGTAATAAAACTATCGCAACTAATGCTTCAACTTATGGTTATCTTATTCCATATTCATCTCTCAATAGTGCAAAAACATTAGCTTTCTTATTAAAGAACGGCGTAAAAGTTAGATATGCCGACAAACCTTTTTCATACAATAAAAAAAATTATAACAGAGGAACACTAATTATTTTAAAAACAAGTAACAATAAAAATAATTGGAATGATTTATTGAAAGAAGCAGTCCAAAAATTTAATCTGCAAGCTGATGCAGTTGAAACAGGCTTTGTAGATAAAGGCGCAGACTTTGGAAGTCCGGATGTACACAGCATTACAGCGCCTAAGGTTGCTGTAGTTACCGGCGAAACAGTTTCATCAACTGATGCAGGTGAGATTTGGAATTTATTTGATGCAGTATTGGATTATCCCATTACATTAATTAATGCCAATGATTTACAGAGAGTGAATTTAAAAAACTTCAACGTATTGATTATACCTGATGGAAATTATCGTTCATTAAATGATAAACCTATTTCTGATAAATTAAAAGATTATGTAAAAGCCGGCGGTAAATTAATTGCATTGCAAAATGCAGTTGCAATAATGTCTGCAGATGATTGGGGAATAAAATTAAAAACAGATAAGGAAGAAGATAAAAGCGATTATGGTTTATTGAAAAAATATGGTGATCATGACAGAGAATATTTGCCTAATAGTATTCCAGGTGCAATTTATAAAGTTGAATTAGATAATACACATCCATTGGCATTTGGGTATCCTGATTTTTATTATACATTAAAACAAGATGCCAATATTTATGAATTTATGAAAGAAGGTTGGAATGTGGGTGTCTTAAAGAAAGACAATTACACAGCGGGTTTCAGCGGATATAAAGTAAAAAATAAATTGAAAGACGGATTATTATTTGGCGTGGAAGAAATGGGAAGCGGCTCTGTTGTTTTTATGGCTGATAATCCTTTGTTCCGTTTGTTTTGGGAAAATGGAAAATTATTATTTTGTAATGCTGTGTTTTTAGTAGGGCAATAAAATGATGATATATAAATACAATAAAAAAAGTCGCTGAAATTTTTCAGCGACTTTTTTTATTTGAAAAAAACGTTAAGGTTTTTTTGCATTCTCGATCATAATGGAAAGTTCTTGAATTAATTCATCTGCATTACCGCCAAAGCCAACACTCATATATTTTACATTACCGGTTTTATCAACTACAAATTTTGTAGGAATACCTTCAACCTTATAATCACCAACAGTTTTATCTTTTTCATCTAATGCCACATCGAAAGTATATTTATTGTCTTTAATAAATTTAGTTGCATCTTCTTTCATAGGTTTTGGTTCTTTGCTTTCCCAAGTATCTACAAAAACAAAAGCAACTTCTTTGTCTTCTTTATATTTATTTACTGCAATTTGCATCGCAGGGAATGAGGCTTTACAAGGTCCGCACCAAGTTGCCCAGAAATCAACAACAACAACTTTCCCTTTTAAACTTGACAAAGAAATATTATCGCCTTGCAAATTTTTAAGTGTAAAATCTGTTGCAGCATAATTTTTCATTTTCTCTTTTATCTCGTTGGCTAATTTATTTTTTGCAAGTGCATCAGCTTTTGAAATTATTTTATCATAATCAGCATTAGGCAAATTCAGTTTTTTATAAATTGATTTCAATTGAGTCTTCATGGCAGGTGTGCCTTTGCCTTTAGCAATTTGGTCTTCTAAAAAAGTTTTAATGAATTTATCTCCTTTTACTTTTTCGGCATAAGTAGCGTAGCGTTCTAATTCATCTGCACTTGCATCTTCTATTTTTTTAATAGCAATTTTTTGATAATAAAAGGCAGAATCGTATGCTTTTAATTTATACAAGATCAATG
>CAILAF010000042.1 GCA_903832075.1 uncultured Chitinophagaceae bacterium | reverse complement strand
GAATTTGCAACCATTTTAAGGTTAATTATTTCATTTATCCCTTTCCAAACTTCAATATTTACCGTATCATAAAAAATTCCTTCAATTTGTAGATATTTACTCATTTGTTCTACAAGGTGTGGTAAGTCTAAAAATAAACCTAAAATCATTTTTTCCAACTTACCGTCATGTGGAAGTGGTTTTAAATCCAATTCATTTAAGCTATAATTAATTTTCTTACTCATAGTCCTATACTTTTCATCATTTCTTTTTCCTGTGCTTTAGTGTCGGTCATTTTAACTATTTTTTTACCATTTCCCAATTTATCCCTTAACCATCCGCCGAACATTTTTTTATACCTACTGCTATTAAAATCAACTATTACATCTTGACTTATTGAAAGATTAAATTGTGCCATCCAATCCTTTGCATTTTCTAATTTCATTCCATTTGCCATACAAAGCTGCTCAATCCAAATCTTATCCTTCCAAACCTCATTTGCCGTATTTTTAACAAATTCAATTCCTAATTCTTCTTGTTTGGGTATAGTATTTTTATATTCACTTTCATATTCAGTATTTGATTCAGCATTTGCTTGTATTTTTGCTTGATTATTTGCTTGTATTTTTGCTTTAAGCAAATCAAAATTAACTTGTACTTCTTTATAATCATCCTTAATCCACTCACCATCCATTTTATCACCAAAAAAAGCGTGTGCAAAATCCTCTGATTTACCCATATCTATTACCATTATACTATCTAATATATCAAAGTGTTTTGGCAATTTTAAATCACTCCTTAACCTATATAGCCTATTTTTAGGGTTTACAGAAATTCCTATTTTATTTAAATTATCACCATCACTCATTAAATATAAATACCCTTCTTTCCCATATTGTTTAGTTACACTTGACCCACCCTTTTTACCTTGTTCTACTCTTATTAATGATATTTCACCATCCTTTAACATTCGTTTTTGGTATAAATTATCTCCATCAATGGATATTACTTTTTCTTGTATTAATTCTGTTATTGCTTCTGCTATTGTTTCTGCACTGAATGGCATTTGCTTGTATAACATTTGAGCAAAACAAATGATTTTGCTTTCGTTTTGCTTATATTTTTGCTTTAAACAAATCAAGCCATATACCTCTTGTTTATGTAAAATACATAGTAATCTAAAATAAACACCATGTGTAGATGCGGAACACTCAACTAATTTTTCATCAGTTAAAACATCTTGTACATATAGTGGAAGGTATGGTTGGTCTTTAAGTGCCATTATTGAAAATTAAAAGCCCGTTCCGATAGTGTAGTTTGCGAAACTATTAACAGCATACTTACTGACGTAAGATTTGATGTACACTATCGGAACGAGCCGTATTTTTAAGTAAATGTGATGATTAAATTCATACTGTTTAAATAATTTCGCACTTCAAAGGTATTACAAAAATTTATTTTTCCAAACTTTTTTCCGAATATTTTTTAAAAATGTTTACGATGGTTATTAGTTGCCTATCTTGAACGGAATATAAATCTTTAATTCTCTGTATGTTACGTGATATTTGTGGCTCTGTATATTTTTTTCTATCCGATACAAAACAAGCTATTTCGTCTAATGAATACTTATCCCCGAATATTATTTTAGCCATGTAGCAGAAATATTGGCGTATCAGTAATCTGTATTTTGGTTCTGCAACTGATTTCACCCTGTCTTTATAACACTCATTAAAGGCTTTAAATAGGTCATGAATACATCTATATTGCTCTCTTAGTTTACCTGTTGTAATAAGCTCATTTGATAGGATTAAACGTATTTTAGGGTATGGCATTAATCCGTCTTTATGATTCTTTGATTGAGCCAAAAATATTTTAGATAATTTGGTGTATAATTCAGAG
>CAILAF010000041.1 GCA_903832075.1 uncultured Chitinophagaceae bacterium | reverse complement strand
TTTATATAAAAACTCAAGTTCCTTCAAATATTCTTCCGCTATTTTATAAAGATCGAATTTCGAAACATATTCCAAACCAAGGATTCTAAATTTTTTACATAATTCGTCTGAATTAATCAACATTTCTACATTCAATTTTATTTCTTCAATATTTAAAGGATCAACAATAACACCAAAATCAGATGTTATTTCTTTTATGGCAGATGTATTAGAAGATATTACCGGGCAACCGCAGGCCATTGCTTCTATTACCGGCAGCCCAAATCCCTCATAAAGTGATAAATAACAAAATAATTTTGCACCATTATATAAGTACGACAAGTTTCTATCATCAACAAAACCTAATACAATAATGTCATTTTTGTATTTTGAATTTTCAATTAGTTCAAAAAGTACACTTGCATTAAAACCCTTTTGACCTACGATAACAAGTTTCTCCGAAATTTTATTTTCTTCCTTTAACTCAATGAAAGATACTAAAATGGAATATAAATTTTTCCCTGGATGATCAATTGTACCTACATATAAAATATACTCTCTGAATCCCAAATGATAAGAATGTAAAAAATCCTTTATTTCGCTTTCTTCATGAAGCTTGAAAATTGTCTTGTCATACCCATTATATATAACTTTTACTTTAGCTTCAGGCGGGTTAAGATATTTTAGGATATCATTCCTAGATGTAAAGGAAACCGTAATAATCTTATTACTTATTTTAGCCATTAAAGGATCGGCTATTCTCCGGTAAAACATTCTTATTTTGCTGAATTTAGATTTAACATTAAACTCTATTAAATCATGAATCATCACAACAGTAGGTTTTGTCTTCCAAAGTAGAAGAGAAAAATTGGGTATAAATGAAATGTCACATTTATACCTTTTGAGTTTAAGCTGATAACCTAACTGGTGCCAAAGAATATTTAAAATTGGGCTATTTTTAGAAACACCATATTTTACCAAAATAATATTTGAAGGGCGATCAGTAACAAATAAATTGTCCTGATCATAATTTACGAAAACATAAAATATATTAGAAGTATCTACAGCAGCAATATGCAAAAGGTTATTTTCCAGTACCCTTCCTATCCCCGTTTTCTTTTTACCAATATAACCGCTTACACCTATAATCATTCTTCTAAAGAGACCTTAATTTGCTTTACAATATTAAATATATGATGCTATGTCATGAAACCAAGCTTCCAAAAGTTCCCTTTCTTTATTTTCAATCAATCCCATATTAATGAAAACTTCATAACATTTAAACATGTTTTCTGCAATATGCTCAATTCCATGTTCCAATTGCAAGTTGTTTAAATTATCAACTATCGATAAATTGTTTGTATACCCTGAAATTTCATCTTTAAAATCTTTCATCAGATTATGATCATTTCTTTCTTGCCTTACAGTGCTGTTGTGAAATAAAATATTCCAACCACATGTCCATGCAACTCGTTGAGCAACAAATGAACGCCAGATATCTGTCATTCTAAAACTGCAATAGGATGGCAAATATAAAAGCGGAAATGCTTCTTTAAACCAAGTAGTATTTTGACTGTTGAAGGGACAATAAGAGTTTTCACCCAAAGCAATACTTTCAGCTTTAACGAAGTCAAATGGAAGAGGCAGAGTTAATCTATATATAGCATCAACATCTGGATTCTCGTCAGCTAAGCCTTGTTGTATTGGGCAAACTATTTCAGTAGTTTCAACTAATTTCGGAAGCTCATCCATAATATGCTCTAAAGCAAAACCCCTTGGCCAAATATGTTTTGATGTGAAATATTTATAAATATTAACCCATCCCTTATTATTTAGCAGATGGGCGTTTGCCAGTCTTTTTCTTTTCTCCCAAAAATCTGCTAAAGGCCAATTATCATCGTCAGTTTCTATAATAATTTCTGCACCTTTTGAAATTGCCGCTAAATAGCCAATATTTTTTCTTGCATAGTGTTTAAATGGCAATATTTTACTCAATTTCGAATCTTCTTGCAATTGCCTATCTACAGAATAAAAATCGCAACCTTCCAATTTAAAATCAGTCGGGCTCTTGGTGTCACCAATTAAAATAAAAGGGACTTGAGACTCCATTGCCTCTTTTGCAAATAATTTTAAAATTGGATGCTCAGATGCCGCTATTGATGTTATTACTAAAAAAGTATTTCCCATGTTATTTTATTGTATGTAAAAAATATTTTCTTGCTCCAAAATTCCATGCTAAGGTTACGAATGTAGAAAGCAATTTTGAAACCATAAAATATAAACCAAAGGTTTCTGTGAAAAACCAGATTAAAATTGTATTAACTGTAAGCCCTACAAAAGTAATAGCAAAATAATAAATCATTTCATGTTTACGATTGCTAACTACCCTAACTCTAAAGATCC
>CAILAF010000040.1 GCA_903832075.1 uncultured Chitinophagaceae bacterium | reverse complement strand
ATTTTTAAAAGATGATAAAAAGCATTTATAAACAAAAAATAAGTTTTCACCTTTGTGTTTTGTAAATTATGCATATGAAAATTTTAATTGCAGACGATCATAGTGTTGTGAGAAAGGGATTGAGAATGATTTTGGCAGATACTTATCCTCTTGCTTTTATTGATGAAGTGCCTGATGGGATTGAATTATTAAAAAAAGTAGCAAAAGAAGAATGGACAGTTATTATATCTGATATATCCATGCCAGGAAGGTCTGGCGTAGATATTATAAAAGAAATAAAAGAATTAGCACCCAAAACTCCATTATTAATTTTAAGTGGTCATTCTCCGCAAGAGTATGCTGCAAGAACAATCAAATCTGGTGCTTCTGCATATCTCACCAAAGAAAGTGCACCGGAAGAATTAATAAAAGCTATCGAGCATGTTTTAACAGGACGAAAATATATTTCTCCAGAGATTGCAGAAATTTTAGCTGAAGCTTATGGCGGTGATGATATAGATAAACTACCTCATCAACATCTGTCGAACCGCGAATATGAAGTGTTTAAATTAATTTCTTCGGGTAATGGTATTTCGGAAGTAGCAAATACGCTTTCATTAAGTGTAAATACAGTTAGCACCTACAGAGCAAGGATATTAGAGAAAATGCATTTGCATTCAAATGCTGATTTAATTAAGTACGCCATTCAATACAAACTGATTTAAATAATTGTAGCGATTCACTAATTGATTGTAGTAATTCTACTACTTCTTCTTAATAAAATAACTACTCTTTTTTTAAATATATATTCTACAGATTTGCTGTTGTCGCTTAAAAATTATAATAGATTGACGAGAAATTTATATGCCAAGCAATGATAAATAATAAACTTGCTGCTATTAATTCTATCTATTACTTTCTTTGATTGGACGTCATTTTTGAATTAGAAGCTATCGAAACAGCGTTGATATAATAGGTAGAATAACATTTTCTAAATTATGTACCCGTAAATATTTTATTTTATGCAAGATTTTATCATGCACATCAATAAGCCCAATCTACAGTTTTCTTGTTACAGATTTGGAGACAGAAATGAAAGTTTGGATTATGTTATTAAGTTAAAAAATAAACATTATTCGCATGTATCAACGCATGAAATAGATGTTTTAAAAGAGCTTATTAAAGAGAGCGATCAACAGCTCATCAGTTTTTACCAAAAATACAATGGCTTAAAGTTGTATTGCAACAAAGAAGATTTTAGTCTTGAATTTTTTATAATTCATGATTTAGAAAAATTAAATAAAGAATGGAAATATTGGTTCTTTGATTATGAAGATAATGAGTTACACGATTTTCAAAAATATGGTATAGCCTTTGGCAGAATCCCACATTCAAGTAAATATTTTGTTTTTTATGAAGGTAAAGTGTATTTGTCTGATCATGAAGGATGTTCCGACAAACCCATTGCTGATTGTTTTTACAGTTTCCTTTCTAAAATTGCGGCTGATCCCACTTCTTTCTTTGCTGAAATCGGTGCTGATATTAGATATTCCAATCACAAAAAATTGCAATTAGTACCAAAAGAACTTGTGGATTGTGAAAATTAATTTTACAGTTTATCTTTTAAAAATAAAATAAGAGTAAGCATTCTTACATCTAAGTTTTAAGAAACTATTTCTTAAACTTTTGATGAAGGAGATTTGCCATAATGCATTTTGTAGCAGCGGCAAAAATAAGATAAGGAGCTAAATCCTAAAGTAAGTGCAATTTCTTTCATTGGAATACCATGATTAGAATGAATCAGGATATCAGCTTTTTCTAATTTACGTTGTAGTATATATTTAGCCGGACTTATTTTAAAATTTTTCTTTATTATTCTTTCCAATGTACTTAAACTCATATTTAATTCATGCGCATATTTTTCTATCGGCATATGTGCATCTTTCATGATTGTATCTTCAAGTAGCATGTCGAATTTCTTTAAAATATCTTGCGCTTCGTTTTTAACCTCAAAATGAATATTTTGTTCAAGTAATATTTTATCCTGCAACTTTTTATTTAAATTCAAATAGTTTTTTATTTTCAAATCAAGTTGCCTTACGTCAAATGGTTTTATGATATAATCATTCGCACCCAATTGTAGTCCATCAAGAATAATTTCATTACTTGATAAGAGTGACATTAATATAACAGGAATGTGATTGCATTGCGAATCCTTTTTTATGATACGTAAAAAAGAAAGGCCATCAATGCTTCCAGGCAACATGATATCAAGAAGAATAATATCCGGATTTATCTTACTACATTTTTCCAAAGCTTCTTCTGCATTACCTAAACCGAATACTTCATATTTTGTAGAAAGTATTTTTAATAAAATAGTTCTTAGTTTATTCGAGTCTTCAACGATTAAAATTTTTCTTTTGGTTTCATTTATATTAGATTGTGGATCTTCTAAACTTATGGCTGAAGTGTTATCTAAAACCTGATTGTTTTCCTCTTCCATTACTTTTAAATTGGAAGTGTGATTTAAGTCGGCATTGGAAATTCTATTTTGTGCAGATGATTTCAAAAGATTTATTTCAGTTTGACTACTCATAATCACAGCAGTTTTGGTTATTTATCGCTAATAATAGAATAGGATTTTTAGTACTTAAAATGTTTTTCTTTATTAAGTATGCTACAAAGTTATGTTATGGAATAGCTAAAAATATGATATTAATCATACTTCCAAATGGACAATGCCAATCAATTATATCTTACCTTTAATTAGGTTTGCGGAAATTTCCCACAAGCTGATTGATATGATGATTGATGTAAATGTTCTTCTTTCTATGGGTGCCGTATATAAAAAATTGGCACAGGGTGACATCCTTTTTATGGAGGGTAGCAGGTGCAATTTTTATTACCAATTGGTGAGCGGGAAAATAAGGTGGAGCAATATAAACGACGAAGGGAAGGAATACCTGCACACAATGGTAGAACCCGGTGAGTGCTTTGGTGAGCTACCCTTGTTTGACGACGGCCCTTATGCCGCCAGTGCAATTGCCGATGAAGTGAGTGTAGTAATAAAACTGCACCAAGCTACCTTCCACCAACTAATTGCTGAACACCCGGAAATCCATTTGGCATTTTCAAAATTAATGGCAGAGCGGCTGCGCTTCAAGTTTTTTATGCTGAAGGAACTGCTTTGCAACGAACCTGAGGAGCGCATCACAGCCCTGATCGGGTACCTGAAAAAATCGAACCACAACATTTGCCCTGAATGCGGTAAAGTAAAACTCACCCGCCAACAAATTGCAAATATGACATGCCTAAGGGTGGAGACTGTAATAAGGTCTATGAGGGAAATGCACCTGCGGGGGGAAATAACTATTTTGAAGGGAAAGGTTTATTGTGGCAATATGACTGGGGTCATACCGCCTGTTTGCAAGCTTTAGGAGCTTTGCAACCAACCAATACACCAACCAAATGGTTTTGAAAAAATGGTTACAGATTGCTTTCTTTAATTTATTGCTTGTTTCAGCCATAGGTGTAGTGTTACGCTACAAAATAGCTTTTTCTTTGCCTTTTATAGACCAAAAAAAGCTGTTGCATGGGCATTCCCATTTTGCGTTTTCGGGATGGGTTACACAGGCATTAATGGCAATACTCATTTCAAGGGTTTCAGCATACAGGGGTATTGATTTG
The DNA here is from genome assembly GCA_903832075.1 of uncultured Chitinophagaceae bacterium. Taxonomy (GTDB): domain Bacteria; phylum Bacteroidota; class Bacteroidia; order Chitinophagales; family Chitinophagaceae; genus CAILAF01. The sequence goes on along the minus strand of CAILAF010000040.1, from coordinate 1,411 downwards.
TATAGGCGGTACCGGTGGTTGTTGATAGCCAACCTTGTTTGTGCCTATGGTATGTTGGTAAGCTTCCCAATACAGGGGTATGGTTTTATATCTATTCTTTTTTCCACATTGGCTATTTTTGTTTCGTATGTTTTTGCCGTGTTTTTGTGGATTGACATAAATAAATGCCAAGTGAAAAAGCCTGCTTTTGCATGGTTCAAAGCTGCGGTTTTCTTTAATGGTTTGTCGTCGCTAGGTGCGTTCGCCCTTGCTTTCATGATGGCAACAAAAACGGTACACCAAAATTGGTATTTGGCCAGTGTTTATTTCTTCCTCCATTTTCAATACAACGGTTGGTTTTCGTTTGTGATACTAGGTTTGGTTTCAGAATCTTTGTTGGCGGTAAAAGTGCTTTCCAGGGATTTGAAATACATTTATAGGTTGTTTGTATTTGCTTGCGGCCCCGCTTACTTCCTTTCGGCATTGTGGATGCCAATGCCAAATTATGTGTATTGGGTGGTGGTTGCCGCAGCCGTGCTGCAGATTGTTGGTTGGGTTTGGATGGCGGCAATGGTGAAAAAAAAATGGGGTTTGCTGAAAAGACACTGGGGCGGTATGGGCAGTATGGTTATTTTGTTATCCATTATTGCTTTTTCTGTAAAGGTATTGCTCCAATTAGGTTCAACTATACCAAAACTGGGTACGTTGGCATTTGGTTTCAGGCCAATCATTATTGGTTACCTGCACTTGGTATTGTTGGGTTTTACTAGTTTGTTTATTTTAGGCTATGCCTTTTCTCAAGATGTTTTAAATGCGACTGCCAAAAACAGGCGCGGTACGGTATTGTTTATTACAGGTATTATTTGCAACGAACTGGTTTTATTGGTGCAGGGCGTGGCGGCAATGTATTATATTTCCATACCCTATACCAATGAATTATTGCTGGCGCTAGCTTGTGCCATTTTTGGCGGCTTGCTTGTGTTGAATTGGAGAAAAATAAGCGGCGCAAAACAAAGCGCAATATATTTTATTTGATTGCAATAACGTGCTGACTAAAAATGCTTGGCCAACACAATTTCAATTTTACATTAAATTATACCCGATATGCAACTTGTGTATAAACAATAAGCCGTATAAGAAACAAAAAAAGTAAAAACAGACAGGCTTAAGGTACTTAAAGGACTACACGTCCAATATTGCAATCTCCTTATTCCCGAATTAAAAAAGTTATGGTCGTTTATTACAAAACTAAGTATTATGGGGTTGGTTTGTTATGTCCCTGCCACAGCCAAGGCAATGCCTAGCTATTAGTTTAACTGTTGGTTCGATAACAGGTAAGGGAACATTCTTTGATACTGGTGCAGCAGGTGGTTCGATAACAGGTAAGGGAACATTCTTTGATACTGGTGCAGCAGGTGGTTCGATAACAGGT
>CAILAF010000039.1 GCA_903832075.1 uncultured Chitinophagaceae bacterium | reverse complement strand
TTTTTTAAAATCAAATTTTTAAAAATTCTTGAGCGTCCTGTTTGTAATTATTTCAAAAAGATGAGATTTTTTTAATCAATTTATAATCTTAGTAAAGGATTAACTGATATACGAAAGTTTAAGTGACGGGAGGCTCATCATTGACAGTTATTTTACCACCTGGAATGATCTAGAAGAAAAATGAGCAGGGTGGAATGTTGATATCAACAATAAAGAATCCATTGCAAATTTGTTGGATGAACTTACTGAGAAGACAAACGAGGAATGGCAATTGTATTACAAGGGGGCGCATCAGTTGGCGGTGAATTATTTTGAGGAACAGAATTTTAAAGATGAGTATATGAAGCTGTTTGGAGGAAAGTCTTTAGGAACAAGTCTTTAGGTGTTGGTCAGTGAAGAAGTCTTTAGATGTTAGTCTTTAGTGTTTGGTAAGGAAGGCTATTTAGGATGTTCCTCACTAAAGACTAACCTGCCTTTGCCGGCAGGCAGGCAGCTAAAGACCAAAGACTTGGCTCGCCTTGCTTTTTAATAATGTAGATAAACTATAGTCAATGATCGTATTAGGCATTAATGCATACCACGCAGATTCATCGGCAGCTATTTTTAAAGATGGTGTGATGATCGCAGCAACGGAAGAAGAACGTTTCAGAAGGATCAAACATTGGGCGGGCTTTCCGATACTGGCCATTGAATTTTGTTTGAGAGAGGCTGGTGTAAGTTTGGAACAGGTAGATCATATTGCTATTGGCAGAGATCCCAAAGCGAAGATGTGGAATAAATTATTGTTCTTATCGAAACATCCTTTCAGCTCTTTTCATTTTGTAAAAGACAGGTTCTTTAATCAAAAAAAAGTAAGCAGTATTGAAGAAGAGTTCTCAAAAATTTCTACTGCTGATATTAATATTATTAAACAAAAAATTCATCAGGTAGAACATCACCGCAGTCATTTGGCAAGTGCATTTTTTGCATCGCCATTTGATGAAGCGGCTATTTTAAGTATTGATGGTTCGGGCGATTTTTCAACTACTATGATTGCTGTTGGTAAAGGCAATTGTATTGATGTAATCGACTCAATAGATTTTCCTCATTCATTGGGTATTTTTTATACTGCATTTACACAGTTACTTGGTTTTCCGCATTATGGAGATGAATATAAAGTAATGGGATTGGCGCCATATGGTAATCCCATCTATGTTGACAAATTTAAAGACATACTTCATTGGACGGAGGATGGTCTGTTTACTTTAGACCTCTCTTATTTCCGTTCGCCTTCCAAAGGGTTTGTTACGTATGGTGACACAGATCATCTTCCCATCATACCCAGTTTATTCGGTCAGAAAATAATTGATCTGTTTGCTAATGTAAGGGCTAAGGAAGAACCGCTGACACAATTCCATAAAGACCTGGCGGCATCAGTACAAAGATTTACGGAAGAAACGATCTTTCATATTCTACGAGGCCTGCACAAAAGAACGGGACTCACTAAACTTTGCATTGCAGGTGGTGTGGCACAGAACAGTGTAGCCAATGGAAAGATCACCCGTAATACCCCGTTTACAGAAGTATATATTCCTTCTGCAGGTCATGATGCAGGTATCAGCATGGGTGCTGCACAATATGTGTATCATCAAACATTGAAGCAACCGAGAGTAGATGCGATTTGGTCGGCATACACCGGTGCTAAATTTTCTAATGAAGAAATTGAAGCTGTCCTAAAAGAAAATAATATCAGCTATAAAAAAATAGAAGAAGAATTATTGTATGATTATGTTGCCGGCAGATTGATCAATGCCGGCGTGATCGGATGGTTTAGTGGCAGAGCAGAATTTGGTCCGAGGGCTTTAGGTGCAAGATCTATTTTAGCAGACCCGAGAAGAAATGATGCGAAAGATTTGTTGAATGCAAAAATAAAAAGAAGAGAAAGTTTTCGTCCGTTTGCTCCAAGTATTTTAAAAGAATATGTGGATGAATATTTTGAAGTGAATGATGTAGTTCCTTTTATGGAAAAAGTATTTCCTATCAAACTCGAAAAACATGCATCCATTCCTGCAGTTACACATGCTGATGGAACAGGAAGATTACAATCGGTTGATAAAAATGTTTCGCCGCGTTATTATCGTTTGATAGATACGTTTAGGCAAAAAACAGGAGTTCCTATTTTATTAAATACATCATTTAATGAAAATGAACCTATTGTAAACAGTCCACAAGAGGCATTGGATTGTTTTTTAAGAACTAGCATGGATATGTTGGTGATGGAGAATATTGTGGTGGAGAGGTAGGAGGAAGAGTCGGGAGTTAGGAGTCGTTAGTCGGGAGAAGTCGGAAGAAAGTCAGAAAGACCGAAAGTCAGCAAAGACGGAAGGAAGTCGGAAAGTCCGGAAGAAAGTCAGAAAGACGGGAAAAGAGGCACTGAGCAGTAAAGAAAAAATCTTTGAGTAACTTTAATAAACTTATTCAAAAATATGGATGCTAAAGATATTAGATGGAAGCAAAGGTTTAAAAATTTTGAAACAGCAATTTCTAATTTACAGGAAGCGGTTCATAAAAAAAGTCTTTCTGATTTAGAAAAAGCAGGCGTTATTAAATTTTATGAATTCACCTTCGAATTGGCATGGAAAACGGTTAAAGATTATTTGGAAGAAAAAGATATAGAAGTAAAGTTTCCCCGTGATGCCATCAAAGAAGGATTTTTGTATGAAATAATATCGGATGGCGAACTGTGGTTGGATATGCTGGATAAGAGAAATTTAATGAGCCATACTTACAGTAAAGAAAATGCAGAATTGGCCTACCATCTTATATTGAATGAATA
>CAILAF010000038.1 GCA_903832075.1 uncultured Chitinophagaceae bacterium | reverse complement strand
ATACCAACACAAAAAAACTCCGAGCATTTCTGCTCGGAGTTTTCTTGTGTTAATTTTCGCCTTAATTATTCATACTTTTTTATCAACTGCTCGATTTCTATTTTCAATTTTGGTATATGATTAATTACAATTGCCCATAATTTTTCATAATCAACAGAATCATATGCGTGTGCTATTAAATTTCTTAATCCTATTATTTCTTTCACATTGGAGATTTCAATTTCTTTATTTAGATTTTTAAAATTCTTTGCTGCTTCTCCAATTATTTCAAATTGTCTTTCCACAGCATATCTCAACGTTTTATTATTATTGAAATTTTCAAATTTCCGATCCGTCCCAATGCTCACTTCCATATCAGAAATGACATTAAATATATCTTCCAGATATTTCAATTCCTTATTTGTCATGCTGCAAAAAGAACTTGTTTTGTCTCATTTATTTCTTTGATAAAAAATCTGTTTCGCAAATATTTTGCAGTTACCAAATCTACTGCTCTGCCAAATAGTTTTTCCAAAGATTCCGTAAAATTGGTATGGTTTTCGGCATACTCCATTAAATCAACAGAATCAAATTCTACCAGCAAATCCACATCACTTTCATCATTAAATTTATCTGATACTGCCGACCCGAACACATACAATTCTTTTACCTTATGTTTTTTACACAAGGTTTTTATTTCATTTATATTATTTGCAATTATTGGTGCTAACATTTTTATTTTTTAGAGTACAAAGATACGTTATTTCCTTCTTGGTTAGTGAGCCTGCCGAACTACTTACTATTCTTTAACAAAAAAAACTCTTCACATTTTTTGTAAAGAGTTTTTCATTCTTTTATACTGCTTTTTACCTTTGCTTTTGCAAGCATTTTCTCTTTCAACCATTTTTGTATGATTTTTTGAACAGGCGACAAAGCTGCTGCCAATGCTATTGCAGTAAAAAATGAAATGGAAGGATTGTCTGAAATTTTAAATTCAATAAATGGGTCAATGAGCATATTTGAGAATTTGAATGTCATCATTATAGCTAATGTTGCTAGAAACGCATTTACTTTTTCACTGGTTATTATTGAACGGTTTAGTGAGATAAAGAAAATTATGAATAGTAAAATACTAATACCAATTATTGAATAATGAATTTGTTTTTTCTTTTTCTCTTGAATAAGTTTTCGTTGGTTTTCAAGTTCCTCTTGTCTTTCCTTTTCATTAAACGTAATGTTTTGCAACTGCTCTGTTTTTTCTTTGTTGTATAAACTATCGCGTAAAATAGAAGATTGTTGATAGTAAAAAACTGCTTTACTATTATCAAGACCAGTATAATTTTTTGCTAAAAGAGTTTGAATATCTAATGCGTCTTTGTCCCATTTTAATTGTTTGCAATATGACAATGCTAATTCAGCATAATAATTTGAAGAATCTATCTGATGTGAATCTCTTAATAAAATTGCTATTTCCATATAAGAAGATTCTAAAACATTGAGTTTACCCGTTTTCTTTTTTGATAATTGTGCCTGTTCAATGCTACTTCTGAATAAAAGTTTTGCAGAATCTAATTTACCTGCCTTTTGGTAAGCAATACCTAAACCATTAAGTACATAAGCAAGATTAACTGGGTCTTTTTTGTGAATACTATTAACATAATTCATTGCTTTTTTTCCGTAAAGAAAAGCAGAATCTATTTGATTTGTTTTAAGATAATAGTGGGCTAAATTTGTTATCGTTGTTGATACTCTTATGCTGTCACCATTTAATTTTTCAGTATTATTTTTTCTATAAACTGAATTGTTAATTAAACT
>CAILAF010000037.1 GCA_903832075.1 uncultured Chitinophagaceae bacterium | reverse complement strand
TGTTGCTATAGATGGATTAACCAATGCAACTGCTATTGGTTATAATGCCATTGTTACAGGAAGTAATCATATACAATTAGGAAATGGTAGTATTGATACTGTTTTCACATCAGGTAAATTAAAACTGGGAGATATTACTTTACCCAATACCGATGGTTCAGCCAATCAAGTATTAAGTACTAATGGTAATGGTGTGGTTTCATGGGCTTCTGCATCTGGCAGTGGTGTTCCATATACAGGAGCAACTCAAGCTGTTGACCTTGGCCCTTATGATTTGAAAGTAAATGGCATTTCTGTTGGTTTGGGTAGTGGCACAACTCCAATTATTACAAATACTGCAATTGGCAATTTAGCTTTATCAAAAAATACCACTGGAGCTAACAATACAGCCATTGGTAATAACACTTTAAATGCAAACACAACTGGAGACTCTAATAGTGCATTTGGTACAAATGCTTTAACAAATAATGTATCTGGACTACAAAATAATGCCTTTGGTATTTTAGCCTTAAATAACAATACAACAGGGTGGCTTAATAATGCTTTTGGTTCAATTTCATTATTAAGTAATACTTCTGGGAGGGGCAACTCTGCATTTGGAAATGCAGCTTTAAATGGAAATATTACAGGTAGCAATAATTCAGCTTTTGGAAGATTGGCCCTTGTACAAAATCTATATGGTAATAATAATACAGCAATCGGATTCATGACTGGCTCCAATAAAATTGGATCTGGAAATACTTTTATTGGTAATATGGCTGGTTTAGGATTTGATTCATTAACTAATAAACTTATTATTGCGAATTCAGGAACAATTACACCATTAATTTATGGTGCTTTTGATAGTAGTTTTATAACTATAAATGGAGATTTATATGTTACAGGGAAAATAAATTTAAATGGAAGCAATCTCTCATTAGGATTACTGGACAGTCTAAATAATATTAAAATAGGGAATGCCAGTTTTATAAATAATCTAAGTGGAAGAGAAAATATATCTATTGGAACCGCAACACTTCAAAATAATATTAGTGGCCTTCATAATACTGCAATTGGCGATAGCAGTATGTATTCAAATATAAATGGTTTTCAGAATACTGCATTAGGTGCATTTTCATTAAAATCAAATACAATAGGTTCTTCTAACACAGCAAATGGATATTCATCATTACTCTCAAATACAACAGGAGTAAATAATACAGCAATCGGACATCTTTCATTATTAAATAATCTAAGTGGAAATAACAATACTGCAATAGGAAAAAATGCATTATTTACAAATTCAACAGGTGTTGGTAATACTGGTGTTGGAGTTGTATCACTAAGTAGCAACACAACTGGATTTCATAACACGGCAATGGGTTGGGAATCACTAAACACAAATAATTCTGGTTCATCAAATACAGCAATAGGGATGGTAAGTTTGTTCAGCAACACTACAGGATCAGATAATGTTGCTATAGGGAAAAATGCACTTTATTCATCAATTGCAGTAAGCGGAAATACAGCCATAGGAAGTAACTCTCTTTTCAGTACAACAACTGGTTTTCAATTAACATCAGTTGGTTTTAATAGCTTAACAAATAATACTTCTGGAACTAGTAATAGTGCTTTTGGACATAGTTCTTTATTTTCAAACACAATAGGTTCTAACAACTATGGTTTCGGAACATCTACTTTGTATTCAAATTTAACCGGGAATGCAAATATTGCAATTGGTTCTGTAGCATTATATAGTCACACAATCGGTGATGCAAATATTGCAATTGGTCATAACTCACTTTATTCAGATTTGTCAGGATATAATAATATTGGGCTTGGATATAACGCTTTATATTCAAATACAACAGGGGCAGAAAATATAGCAATCGGAAGAGGTTCCTTAACATCTAATACAACTGGTGGACCAAACTTAGCAGTTGGTACAAATTCTTTACAATCAAATACAACCGGTTATAATAACATAGGATTAGGTTTTGTAACCCTTCAAGCAAATACAACAGGGGCAGAAAACGTAGCAATCGGCAGAGGTTCTTTAACATCTAATACAACTGGTGGACAAAATATAAGTTTGGGGACAAATTCTCTATATACAAATACCACAGGAATTGTAAATATTGCATTAGGATTACAAGCACTTCAACAAAACACTTCAGGCAGTTATAATATTGGAGTGTCTACAGGGGCATTAGGCGGAAACACAACTGGTAATTACAACTTGGCTATAGGTAAAGATGCAATGTTGAATAACTCTATTGGAAGTAATAACACGGCAATTGGATATCAATCTTTAAAGAATAGCACAAATGGAAATTCGAATACTGTTATTGGTACAAATAGTTTATCGACAAACATTACAGGGAATAATATTACTTCCTTGGGTTATGGAACTGATGTAACAGTTGATGGATTAACAAATTCTACTGTTATAGGAAATGGCACGACCGTTTCTTCTTCAAATACAGTTGCAATTGGAAATTCTGCCACTACTTCTTGGGCATTAGGAATACCAACAACAACTTTAGGTAATGCATTTCAAGTGGGTAGTACAACAGCGAATGGTAATGGGGCATATTTAACTTCTGGAGGTACCTGGACCAATGCTTCCAGTAGAGATTTTAAAGAAAATTTTGAAGAAATTAATGGTGAAGAATTATTAGCAAAAGTTGATAGTCTTACCATTACCAAATGGAATTATAAGGGCACGAATGAAACTCATATAGGGCCAATTGCTGAAGAGTTTAAAGAAAACTTCAACCTTGGTATTAAAAATGATAATAAACACATAAGTACCCTAGATGCGTCGGGTGTTGCGCTTAAAGCAATTCAGGTATTAAGTAAAGAAAATAAAGAATTAAAAAATCAAAACAGAGACTTAACTAAACGATTAGATGAGTTAGAAATTTTAATGAAGCAACTTTTAATGAATAAATAAAAGTAATCTTTATGAAAATTCTCAGTTTTATTTTATTTTTTTATTAAGCATCAATTGTTTTTCTCAATCATTGAGAAGATCAGCAATTACATTTTATGGAGTAACTTCTAATTCTTTAAAAGCAACTTCCGGTCAAATATCTAGCGGATTGCACAATGATAGTTCTTCTATTGAAATGATAGGATTTCAGCAACCTTTAGCATATCGAATAAATTCAACATTAAACCAAATATCAGATACTATTATTTGTGAAAGCTCAAAAATAGTGTTGAAAGCTGGAAAGAGTATTTTTTACAAATGGTTTAAAAATGATACTCTGCTCGTAAATCAAATTACTGATACACTGCAAGTTTCAACAGCAGGTGTATATAAATTAGTAGTATCGGATGGGATTACTCAATTTGATACTAGTAAAGCAATAAAAATTACCTATTTGATTAAACCAATTAAACCAATAATTTCTATTAACTCATCCGATACTTTATATTGTATTCTAGATACTCTTCGTTTAAATGCAAGTATAGGTTATGACAAGTATATCTGGTCAACAGGAGATACTGCACAAAGTATTTTGACTAGGTACATAGGAGATATTTACACCAAGGGAGGAAAAAGAATCGGCACATCCAATAATTTTTGTTTTTCAGATACTTCTGATATTATCACAACCAGAAAGAATTATACACCTATACCGACAATCACTAGACTTACTAATGATCTCATCAGTTCTCAGTCAAACGCCTATAGATGGTACATGGACAATAAACTTCTAAGTTCATCTAATACAAATACTCTTAAGATTCCAAGTAAAGGATTTTTTAGAGTGGAAGAAAGTTTAGATAAAGTATGTTGGTCAATATCAAAAGATTATATCATTCAAGGAGATATAGAATCATCTGATCAAAAAGATTTCTCGTTATCAGCTTATCCTAATCCAACAGGTGGACAATTTTATTTAACCATCAAACTAGATCATGAATATTCAGGAAAGGCACAAATTCAGATAGTAGATGTAAATGGAATTACACAATGGAGCTTTTCAAAATTAATTTATAGTGATAACAATATAAGATTGCCTTTTAGTCTTAAACTAAATAAAGGAACCTATACCATTCAGGTTAAACTTAATGGTTATAAAACAAAAGCTATAAAAATAATTGCAATCTGATATGAGAAATAGAACAATCAAATTGACTTTATTTCTGATGCTCATGGGTTGCAGGAAGCATTATGATCTTACGGATCCTCAAACCTCATTACCTCCAGCTCCTTTAACCACTGTTGTTGGAAGTATTTGTGAATTGACTAACATCAAACAGATTAATGGAACAATTGAGTATAACCGATTAAG
>CAILAF010000036.1 GCA_903832075.1 uncultured Chitinophagaceae bacterium | reverse complement strand
GATATTGTATATGTGAAATATTTTGAGTTAGATCTAAAGTTTGATCATCGAGTTTATTTTTAAGTATCTTCTCAATTGTATAATAAGAACATTTACTATGTAATAATCCTCTTTTACAAGCTTTTTTTACTCTTTCTAAAGAGTATTGTTTGGGTAAAAGGGTTATGCCTAAAGCCTGCTTGTATCCTATTTCTGGATAACTATATTGAGAAATAAGACGAGTTATATATTCTTTTGTATGTTCACCAATATTCACGGCTTTTGATTGAAAAAATTCTAAACTCCATTCTGAATAAGCTCGATGAGTTGATGATAAGTGTTCGCTATTGGTCGTGTATTTTCCTTGTGTATAATCACGCTTATGAAATGTTATTCGAGTATTATTATAGAAGATCTCGATGTTATTTTTATCATAACTTATTTCTACTTCTTTTTGTATATATTGATAAGGTACACTATAGTAATGTTTATCGTCAGATAAATAAATATAGCCCATCTTTTGTACCTTTAATCGTTTAAAATATTTTATTGTATAAGCATTCTGGGGTAATGTTTGTAAATATTCTTTTTCCAATGATAAATACTCTTTAGTTCGACTGCTGTTAAAACGACTAAATAATTGATTATTATAGTTTTTTAGAAGATTTAAAATTTCTACATTTAATTCATGTAATGAAAAAAAACTATGCTTATTCAGAGGATAAAATATACGCTGATAAACTAGTTTTACCGCACCTTCAACCAAAGCTTTATCTTGTGGCGAATATATCCTAGTGGGATCAATAGTGCATTTGTAATGCAATGAAAAATCAGTTAACGTTTGGTTAATTATGGGTTGATATTTATGAGCCTTTGTTACAACAGCTTTTAAATTATCTGAAACTATAGCTTGGGGTACCCCTTCAAAATATTCTAAACATTCCTTCATTGCAATTATTAGGTCTTCTTTGCTTTGCGTAGGTACGGCCTTTACATAAGTATATTGGCTACAGGGAAGTATAGCCACAAAAACATTTACTTCAATTATTTCACCTGTACTTTTATCTATATAGCTTAGCTTTTTCCCTGTAAAATCAATGAATACTTTTTCACCCGCCTTATGCGTTAGTTTACAACTTCCTTTTACCGTTTGTAACCACTGCAAATAATGATGATGAAACTGGCTATGTTTATAGCCATCTGGGTGTTTTTCAATATATTCGCGCCATAAGATTTCTAATGTGCAACCCGGTTTTTTAAGCTCCTTTTCAAAGTAATTAAAATACTTACTGAGTTCTTTATATCTCTTAGCATCTATTTCTGAATTAATTGGAAATAATGATTCTAATGATGTTGTATCTAATTCTAAAAGCTGTTCAAAACTAAGATTATTTGCATTAAAAATGCGAATATAATCATTCACTGTATTTCTACTTATATGTAGTAACTCTGCTGCTTTGCGGTTACTTACTCCTTGAGTTTTTAATATGATCAGTTGTCTTAAATTCATGATGTTGATTCTATTTCCTGCCATCGCTTTATATTTTAATTTTAAGCGAAAAAATAAATATTATCAGGCAAAAACTGTTATGTACTTGTTATTTATTTTGATTCAATGGCACAATTGCCAACGGATAAAATCTATAAAATAAAACTGGCACTATTGCCTCCGGATTTTTTGACCATTTTAATTTTTAAAAGTGGCACAATTGCTTCCGGATTAGGTGGCACAACATCATCGGATTAGCTGGCACTATTGCGACTGGATTATCTAGTAATGAGTAAACCAAATTTATGTAACATTTTCAATAATAAAAATGATGCTTAAATTGATAATGAAACATTCTATTAAATTACTAATATTGTGTAACTATTTAGCCCCTGTAATTTTATTATTATTAATGT
>CAILAF010000035.1 GCA_903832075.1 uncultured Chitinophagaceae bacterium | reverse complement strand
GCTTTCCTGACTCCATATTAACAGTATTAAAATAACAGCCCAGATAATACCCACTATCCACCATGGTAATTTTGGAATAGTATCTGTAATTTTTGTGTTTCTCATGATCCAATGAAACAATACCATGAATGTCACGATCACAGCAACTTTGATCATTGCTAAAGTGGTTAACATCGGCTCAGCTTTATTAACAAAACCAAACATTGATTTTAATAGATCCCATGCTTTTGTAAATGTTGATGCTCTGAAAAAAATCCATGTAACATTGATCAGAAAAAAAGTGAATAAGGCAATAGAGAAATTTCTAAATGTTCTTGGTTTAAAAATTTCAGGAAGTGGTCCAAGTATGCCCACTTCTCCAATAGGTGTTGTTGCAATGGGTCTGGCTGCATCCTTTCTGTAATCGGCAATTGCTTTCTCTACCCATAAATAAAATCCATGCAATCCACCCCATACAACAAATGTCCAGTTAGCTCCATGCCATAAACCACCCAATAACATGGTGATCATTAAGTTTAGATAAGTACGAAAGCGACCATTCCTGTTACCTCCTAAAGGAATGTATAAATAATCGCGAAGCCATGCCGATAAAGTGATATGCCATCTTCTCCAAAAATCCGAAAAGCCAATGGCGGAATAAGGATATAAAAAATTTTGCGGCAAAATAAATCCTAAACATAAAGCAACACCTATGGCACAAGTTGAGTATCCTGCAAAGTCAAAAAATATTTGTCCTGAAAATGCAAGCACGCCCATCCATGCATCTAATGGAAGTAATTTATTTGTTGCACCAAATACATCATTGGCAGTGCCCGATAACATACTATCGGCCAACACAACTTTCATAAATAAACCCAGTGACATTAATAACAATCCTTCCAATAATTGTTTTTGTGTTGCTTTACGAGTAGATTCGAATTGAGGCACTAATTGCGGTGGACGAACAATAGGTCCTGCAACTAAATGCGGAAAGAATGTTACAAATAAAGAAAAGTCGAGCATTGATTTAACAGGCTCACTTTTCTTTTTATACATATCAATTGTATAACAAAGTGTGGTGAACGTATAAAAAGAAATACCTGCAGGTAAAATAATATTTGGTTTAGCAGGATGAAAATGCCAACCAAGTGCATTAACAATAGTTACAAAATTTTCCAATAAAAATCCGCCATACTTAAAGAAGCAAAGCATGCCAAGATTGCCTATCAAACTCAGTACAAGCAATAATCTTTTTTTATGAATATTGTTTTGAGTGAACAACGCACGACCAACAAAAAAATCAATAACAGTAGAAAGCCATAATAATAAAATGAAAGGCGGATTCCATGCTGCATAAAAAATATAACTCGCTAATAATAGATTTATCTTTTTTGTCTTCCACGAAAATGGAAGGTTATGCAGAATTAATATCAGTATAAAAAAAACAACGAAAGTATATGAGTTGAAAACCATAATTCAGAAATTGGAGATGAATAATGTTTTTTAATTAGCGTGTGAAAACCATTTTTGCTGATCCAAAATTTTTATCAATCCTGCTGTATATAAAGCAGCATCTGTTGGTTTAAGATGCGACCATTCGGGACAAATAAGATCTTTGAGATCCGGATAATCTTTAAAATGAATGCCGTTACATCCCGTAATGTTTAATAATTTATCATAGTAATTTGCTCGTGGAAATTGCATGGGTTCGGTTTCCCCATAACCACCACTTGAAGGAGTACGAGTAAATATTACTTTGCCTCCTCTTGCTTTAATTTTGGCAACATTAGTTTGCACTTCTGTAAATATTTTTTGAAGTGTATCGCCTTTAGCTCCGTGATAT
>CAILAF010000034.1 GCA_903832075.1 uncultured Chitinophagaceae bacterium | reverse complement strand
AGTGATGTGTTGCAATGGAAAGGAATGAGTAAAGACATGCAGGATTATAAAGATAAACATGGAAATTGGCCATTATGGACCAATGGCATGTTTAGTGGCATGCCGGGTTATCAAATAGCTATTGGTGGTGAGAATGCTATTTCCATCAATTATTTGCAACAACCATTGATGTTATTTTTATCAAAGCCTGCAAATTTTTTCTTTTTAGCTTCTTTATGTTTTTATTTCTTAGCATTGGTACTCAAATCAAATCCTTATGTAAGTATTATTGGCGGATTGGCATACGCTTATGCAACATTTAATCCGGTTATTATTGGTGCCGGACATGATACACAAATGGTTGCTATTGCATATATGCCTGCATTAATCGGTTCGCTCATTTTAGTTTACGAAAAAAAATTTTGGTGGGGCGCAGCCTTAACTGCATTAACTACATCGCTCTTAATCGGCTCCAATCATTTGCAAGTAATTTATTACACGTTGATTATTATTTTCTTTTTAACCATAGGATATTTTATTGATTGGATAAAGCAAAAAGAATATAAACAATTATTTACTGCAACAAGTATTGCATTAGGCAGTGCATTGTTAGGTGTATTGGTGAATTTAGTGATGCTGGCAACAACTTATGAATACTCGAAAGCAACCATAAGAAACGGAAGCGCATTAGCTGACGGAAAAAATTTTACAAAAAACGGTTTGAGTAAAGATTATGCGTTTAGTTACAGCATTTATAAAACAGAACCATTGGTAATGATGTTTCCATTTTTATATGGTGGAAGCAGTAGTCCTTATGAAGTTGATCAAGATAAATCAAAAGCAATTGAAGCATTACAACAAATGCCACAACAATTGGCACAGCAAATTCAAGGAATGGGACTCCTTGGTTTTTATTGGGGCGGAATTAGTTCAGGAACTTCCGGTCCACCTTATGTTGGTGCCATCATTTGTTTTTTAGCATTGATAGGATTTTTATTATTAGATGGAAAACATAAATGGTGGATACTTGCTACCATTGTCTTAACTATAATAATGAGTTGGGGCGGCTATTTTGACGGATTTAATTCTTTGCTTTTAAAATATTTACCTATGTATAATAAGTTTCGTGCACCAAGCATGATCTTAGTTGTACCAACTTTATTATTAAGCATGATGGCCGTATTAACAGTTCAAAAAATAATTTCTACTGATAATAAAGAAGCGCTTTGGCAACAATACAAAAAAAGTTTATTAATAGTACTCGGAATATTTGTTGCTGCATTATTAGTTTATGTAAGTTCAGACTTTACAGCAGCAGGAGATCAAAATATTTTAAAACAAGTTGCTGCAATTCCTGATGCACAACAGAAAGCTACACTTGAGCAACCAATTAAAGCTTTCATTAAAGGATTAGAAGAAGATAGAAAAAATTTATTCTTAGGATCATTAATTCGTTCTTTATTTTTTATTGTAATAGTTGGATCAATTATATGGTTATTTATCAAGAAGAAAGTTAGCAGTACAGTTGTTTTAGCAACAATTGGAGTGTTAGCTTTTATTGATATTATCACTATTGACAATAAATATTTGAATGCAGATAATTATCAGGATGAGAATGATACTGAAACAGTTTTTAAACCAACTGCTTCTGATGCCATCATCGCAAAAGACAATTCTTATTACAGAGTGTTAAATATTGCACAAGGAATTCAACCTGCATTTAATGGAGGTGCAATCAGCGCTTATTTTCATAAATCTGTTGGTGGTTATCATCCCGCCAAACTCAGTATCTATCAGGATTTGATTGAAAAGCAATTATATAATTTTCCTAATTGCAAACCTGTATTAAACATGCTTAATACAAAATATGTTATTCAAGGGAATCTTGCTTCAGATACTATTGCTAATCAAGAAGCATTAGGCGCCTGCTGGTTTGTGAAAGGAATTAAATATACAAATGGAGCAGCTGCTACAATGGATGCCTTAACTAATTTTAATCCGAAGGATACTGCTATTGTTGAGGAACAATTCAAATCACAAATTCATTCTTCTGTTGATTCAACAGCAAAGATCAATTTAATAAAAAATGATAATGATTTTGTAGAATATCATTCAACAAGCAAAGCCGAATGTTATGCCGTGTTCAGTGAAATATATTATAAAGATGGATGGAAAGTTTATATTGATGGAAATGAATCAACCATTATCCCAACTAACTATGTTTTGCGTGGTGTTGAAATTCCGGCAGGTGATCATAAAATTACTTTTGAATTTAAACCTGCCTCCTATTACAGTAGCAATAAATTATCTGTTATATCATCAGCATTAATTTGGTTATTAGTAATTGGCGCAATTTTTCAAAGTCTGAGAACAAAAAAATCAGAAGCCTGATGTAATGAATATTTTGGGAATAATTTCATATAAAGTTTTTCCTGCTCAAATGGGCGGACAAAAAGGTGTGGCTGATTTTTATTATTATTTATCAAAAGAAACAAATATCACTTTAGCTGTTTCATTAGAAAATGAAACTGCTGAATTTTTACCGAATAATACGCATTCATTTTTATTCAACCATTGGTTAGGTTTCCTTAATATCATTTATTTAAACAGATTAATCAATCTTATAAAAAATAATAAGATTGATGTAATTATTATCGAACACTCCTATTTCGGATGGCTTGGCTATCTTCTGAAACGATTTACAGGCAAGCCTTTCGTCATACATTCACATAACATTGAAGCACATCGATTTTTATTTGCAGAAAAAAAATGGTGGAGAATTTATGAAATGTATGAAAGACGGATTCATCAAAAAGCCAATCATAATTTCTTTAAGTGCGAAGAAGATTTGCAATATGCCATTGATGAATGGGAATTAAATACTCATAAATGCACCATCATTCCTTACGGAACAAATTTAAATGCCATTCCAAGCAATGATGAAAAAATAAAATGCAAAAAAATAATTATTGAAAAATATTCATTGAAAGAAAATCACACATTATTTTATTTCAATGGTACATTAGATTACTCACCAAATGTAAATGCTCTTAAAATTATACTTCATGAAATAATTCCTTTTTTAAGAGAACAAAAATTTTCATTTTATATTATTATTTCAGGCAATCGTTTATCAGAAGAATTAAAAAATGAAATCATTCATTATCCTGAAATTAGTTTTGCAGGATTGGTAGATGATGTATCTATTTATTTTAGAGGCATTGATACTTTTATAAATCCTACATCGATGGCAACAGGTATTAAAACAAAATTGGTGGAATCATTGGCAAATGATACAACAGTCATTTCAACAGAAACAGGTGCAAGAGGAATTAATAAAAAAATAACCGGCAACAAATTGATCATCATTGATGATAAAAATATCTCACAGTTTGCAATTGAAATGATCAAAAGCAAATTTATTGCTACACATACCTCACAAGAATTTTATACGAATTTTTATTGGCCGAATATTATCAATAAAGCACACTTATCTTTGCGCAGTTTATGAGTGATGCATTAAAAATATCTGTTGTTATTTGCACTTATAATCGCGCAGATTATATTGCTGACGCAATGGATAGCTTGTATCATCAAACGCTTGACAGAAAGGCATTTGAAGCAATCATAGTAAACAATAACTCTACTGATAATACAAAAGAAGTTTGTCTAAATTATATTGCCGAACATGCTGATGCAAATTTTTATTTTTTAGAAGAGCAACAACAAGGCGCTTCCTTCGCAAGAAATAAAGGAGCTTCTATTGTTCGTTCACCTTTATTATGCTTTTTAGATGATGATGCCATTGCAGATAAAGATTATTTAGAAAGAATCGTAAACTTTTTTGAACATCATTCAGATGCCGGTGGATTAGGTGGAAGGATTATCCCGAAATATATTCCCGAAGAACCAAAATGGATGAGTTATTATGTTTCTTCATTGGTTGGCAACTTTGATTACAGCAAAGAAGTGAGTGTATTTACAAATGGGAAATACCCGATAGAATCAAATATGGTTATTCGCACAAAAGATTTTTTTGAAGTAAATGGATTTAATGTTGCGTTGCCCGGTGTTGTTGGTACATTAAGAATTGGCGGTGAAGGCAAAGAATTTTTTTATAAATTAATCGCACTCGGAAAAAAAATTTATTATGATCCTGCTATTCGTGTTCAACATATTGTTGAAGTGAAAAAATTGACTAAAGAATATATGTATCGTGTGGCAAGTGGAATAGGAAGAGGCGAAAGAAGAAGAGTTTTAGCGATCAGTAAATTTGCTTTTATCAAAAAGAATATTGAATACATTTTTAAATTGGGCGCATCAATTATACTGGCAATTAAATATTCATTGCAAGGTCATCCTGCAAAAGCATGGCCTGTAATTCAATTTAGAATTGATGCTATAAAAGGTTTATTGAATCATTAATTTTAATACATGAATTTCACAACATTCGTCAACAGAAAAATAAAAGGTAATCTTACAAAATGGTTTGGAATAAAATTTTTGTATGGTTCAGAAACAAATAAAGTGCGCCATTTAGTTTTACCTTATTGTATTGGAAATGGCTGTGATATTGGTTTTGGTGGCGATAAGATAAAAAAAGATAATTGTGATGGAATTGATTTTCCGCAACCTTATGCTTCTGCCGGAAAAGATAAAGTTGATATTGGATGTGATGTTATCAATGATGAAATTCCGGTAGCAGATAATACTTATGATTATGTTTATACCAGTCATTTAATTGAAGATTTTGTCAACACCAATGATGCATTAAAAAAGTTTATTCGCATTTTAAAAAGCAATGGCAATTTGGTTTTGGTTTTCCCGAATCAAAAGAAATATGAAGAAATATGTAATAAAATTGGTCAGCCTTTAAATCCATATCATGTTCATGCGGATATGGGTTACACTTATATGATTGATAGATTAAATGAAATAAAAAATATTTCTTACGAAATTTTATTCAGCAGCGATTGTATTATTGATTACAATGTGATTATTGTTGTGAAGATTACAAAATTATAAACCGGTTAATTTAATTTTCAAAGGCTTTAATAATTTATTGATAGTTGCCATTAAGCCGGTTGATTTTTTAATTGGTTTAGAAAAATAGCAGCTCATCGCAGAAAATTTTTCATACCCATTGTTATACACCGCATTTCTGTATTCAGTTATCAATTCATTTAGAACAGCTAATTGAGATAAATTAAATCTTGTTTGATGGCGAGATAATTCATCTGGCTTATCAAACTTATATCCGCTGATATGCAGGAACAGCAAAGGTTCTGAGGCATTTACAAAAAATGCATTATTCATTTTACTCAAAATTCTTTCATGCAGATTCCAATATGCAACGTTTGCACCTTTATGATTAAAGATTCCAACTTTATCAAAAAATAACGGAACTAAATTCAGCCAATATTGATCAACTCCCATTCCTTCTGCAAAGTTGTAATAACATTGATTTATCAATCTTTCGCTCCACCATTGCAAAAATTTATTTGTTATTATAGTATTTTTCATACTAATAAATCCGGCATTATATAATCCGGAACGAAGCATATCTCTTTCCCTTGGTTCCAAATCATCATTCATCGGATTTGTAAAATGCGGAGTGAGAACAATGTCATTTTCCAGCAATGCTTCTTCTATTTTTTCTAATGAATGATAAATAAAAATATCAGTATCAAAATATAATAAAGTGTCGGGCGAATAATTTTTAAAAAGATATTGCGCCATAAATGGTTTAACAGCACAATTCAATTCAATGATATTGTATTGCGCACTCATTTTTGCAAACTGAGCAATTTGTAATGCTTCTGCTTCAATAATTATGTGTGGTTGAAAAAAAGAAACATCAAAACGGTTATCAATTCTGTCAACCAATCCTATAAAAATTGTATATTCCGGATGCTGCGCCAGCAAAGAATCTGCCATTGTTTTAGCATAAGCCAAATGATTGGCAGAACAAACGGTATAAGCAATTTTTTTATTCATATTTTTTCAGCAAGAATGATCGTATTTAAATACATTGTTGAAACTTTTGGCCATAAAGGTTCAAACAAAAGAAACAAATAATTTAATAACGGCACAAATAATTGTCTTACTATTTTTTTAAAGAAATTAAATTTAGAAAAGAAAATTACTTTATGCAACCAATGATCGTTCAAATAAACGATAAAATGCTGATGCAACGTACTTATATAATGTCCGTTTTTATCAACCATCATAATTTTAAATCCATTCTTTTCTAAAAGATCTTTCAAAGCAAATTGAGTGTAACGTGCATAATCATTCGGAATTTCATGTTCTTCCCATGCAAACGGACAAGTAAATAACAACTTTCCTCCTGTCTTCATCACACGATTTAATTCCGGTAATATTTCTTGTAAATTAAATACATGTTCAAATACTTCACTGCTAAACAAACTATCAAATTCATCATTATTGAATGGCAAAGTTTTTCCATCATAATAAAAATCTATTGTTTCGTTGGTATGACTATGTCCTTCGCTATTATAATCAACGCCAATATATTCAATTACATTTGTAAATAATGATTGATATGGTTTAGCGCCGCAACCAAAATCTAATAACCGACCGTTCAAATTAGAACTGTATTGTTTAATTTTGTTGTATAATCCTTTTCTGATAAAGTACAGTGGATGAGAAACAGAAGGATTAAAATCTTTTGGTACCATATTATTCATCTTCACTTGTAAAGAAAGCAAGATAAAGTGTTTTAACAAAATGCTGAACCGTTTAAAAGGAATTTTATATGATGTTGCACTTTGGCTTGCAATGATCGGCATTCGCAAACCTTTATCCAGAAAAGCTTTGATTGTTAGGGTTGATGAGATCGGCGATTTTATTCTTTGGCAAAATTTTATTGACGAAATCATTCAAAGCGACAGATTGAAAGATTATGAATTACATTTTTGCGGGAATCGTTCCTGGAAAAGTTTATTTGATATTCAATATGGAGATAAATTTTCAAAAATATTTTGGTTAGATAAGATGCGTTTCAAGAAAAAATTGTTTTACCGTTTTCAGTTTTCGAGAAATATTTATAAAGAGAACTATGATATTGTCATCAATCCAACTTACTCAAGAGCAAAACGGTTTGATGATGCCATTGTAAAAGCTGCAAAAGCCAATCAAAGAATTGGCATGAACAGAAACAACGAAAATTATTTTGGATATGAAATGTGTTTTGATAAAAATTTATACAACGACTTGTTTATTCACAATGAAAAACATTTGTTTGAATTTTACAGGAATCAACTATTTACTGAATTTATTATCAATAAAAAATCAGCAGTAAAAACTATATCATTTAGTACCGATAAAATTTCATCAAATATTACAGAACAATTACCGGATAAATTCTTTATCGTATTTCCCGGATCAAGAAGCAAAAGCCGTATCTGGCCTGCATCATACTTTATTGTAGTAAGTAATTATCTATTTGAAAGATATGGCTTAACTGCAGTTGTTTGTGGTGCTGCAAATGATGCAGAATATACGCAAGCATTTATAAAAGCTTATCAAAATCCGTCAATTGATTTAACATCAAAAACAAGTTTGCCGGAAATGTTATTGATATTGAAAAAAGCAAATTGTTTATTATCTGTTGATACCGGTTCTGTGCATT
>CAILAF010000033.1 GCA_903832075.1 uncultured Chitinophagaceae bacterium | reverse complement strand
GAATTCGGTTTCTTGTTAAAATTAATGTGTTCTTCCGAATTATCAAATGATGTAGTTTTACCGCATGAGCAAAAAAGTAATTTTAATAGTAATGGATGGCTGGGGATTAGGCAAAATAAAATCTGCAGATGCCATTCAAAATGCAAATGTTCCTTTTGTAACATCATTGTATAAAAAATATCCCAACACAACATTAGTTACCTGTGGTGAAGCAGTTGGTTTGCCTGAAGGACAAATGGGCAATAGTGAAGTTGGTCATTTGAATTTAGGTGCCGGTAGAATTGTATATCAAGAATTGCAGCGTATAAATGTTGCAATTAAAAATGGAGAGTTTGCAAAAAATGAAGAATTATTATCGTCTATCAAATTTGCAAAAGACAATAATAAACCTTTGCATTTAATAGGATTGGTAAGTGATGGCGGCGTGCATTCACACATCAATCATGTAAAAGCAATTGTTGATGGTTGTAAAGAACAAGGTTTAAGTGAAGTGTATGTTCATGCATTTACTGATGGCAGAGATTGTGATCCTAAAAGTGGTTTAGGTTTTATAAAAGATTTACAAAATCATTTGGATAATAGTGTTGGAAAAATTGCAACCATTACCGGAAGATATTATGCAATGGACAGAGATAAACGTTGGGAACGTGTAAAATTTGCTTATGATGCAATGGTAAATGGTATTGGCGAACAAAGTAATGACATCTTAAAATCTATTGAAACATCTTATGCAAATGGTGTGACTGATGAATTTATAAAACCAATTATTAACTCGTCAATCGTCAATGGTCAATCGTTCATAAAAGATGGTGATGCAGTTATTTGTTTCAATTTCAGAACAGATCGTTGCAGAGAAATAACACATGTGCTTACGCAAGAAGATCATCCTGAACAAAACATGCATGCATTAAAATTGCATTACACAACGATGACTGAATATGATAAAACATTTAAAGAGGTGCATGTGATTTTTGAAAATGATAATTTGAATAATACATTAGGAGAAGTATTGGCAAACAATGGAAAGAAACAAATTCGCATTGCTGAAACAGAAAAATATCCGCACGTAACTTTCTTTTTCAGCGGTGGACGCGAAAAAGAATTTGATGGCGAAACCCGTATCATGGCTGCATCTCCAAAGGTTGCAACTTATGATTTACAACCCGAAATGAGTGCCAATGAATTAGCAGATAAATTAGTTCCTGAAATTGAAAAAGAATATGCCGATTTTATTTGTTTGAATTTTGCCAATGCAGATATGGTTGGTCATACCGGTGTTTTCAGCGCTGTCGTTAAAGCCGTTGAAACAGTTGATAAATGTGTTGAACGAGTTGTAAGTGCAGCATTGCAACATGGTTATACAATTTTTTTAACTGCAGATCATGGCAATGCAGATTATATGATTAATGAAGATGGAACTCCAAATACGCAACACTCAATGAATTTAGTTCCGTTGTTTGTGATTGATAAAGATTGGCATGGCAATTTAAAATCGGGCAAGCTTGGTGATATTGCGCCAACAATTTTAACAATGATGGGATTGCCCATTCCAAAAGAAATGACAGGAAATGTTTTGATAAATTAGTTGTATGAATAAAGAATCCATTATTGATTTATTAAAAAAAAATCATTCAAATTTTATTGAACTGATTGCTTCAATGAATGAAAATGATTTTTGTAAACATGTTACTGATAAATGGACACCGGCTCAACAAGCAGAGCATATTCATAAATCTATTCATCCGTTATTGTTAGCTTTTAAATTGCCTTTATTTATTCCGGGATTATTATTTGGAAAAGCCAATCGCCCGTCAAAATCTTATGAAGCATTGGTAGAAAAATATCATCAAAAATTACTGACGGGCTACAAAGCAGGCAGAGCTTACATTCCAAAAGAAGTTACATTTAATCAAAAAAGCAAATTGATTAGTCGGCTAAGAAAAGATGTTTTTAATTTATGTAAATTAGTTGATCGGCTTAATGAAGAACAATTAGATAAATATATTTTGCCGCATCCGCTTTTAGGAAAATTAACAATTCGCGAAATGTTATATTTTACTGCTTATCATGTTCAGCATCATCAAAAAAACATTGAAATAATTCTTCAATCATAAATCAGCAATATGAAAATCATCAAAAAAATTTTGTGGGTTTTATTAGCAGCATTCATTATCATTCAATTTTTTCATCCTGCAAAAAATCAATCAACAGAAATTTTATCAACTGACATAAGCAAAAATTTTCCTGTTCCTGAAGATGTAAAAATAATTTTGGCAAAAGCATGTAACGATTGTCATAGTAACAATACAGTTTATCCATGGTATAATAATATACAACCTGTTGCTTGGTGGTTAAATAATCATGTGATAGATGGCAAGCGCCACTTGAATTTCAGCGAATTCACTTCATTCAGAGTTGCAAGACAATATAAAAGAATGAATGATTGTATTGAAACAATGAAAAAGAATGAAATGCCATTGGATTCTTATACATGGATTCATAAAAATGCAATATTAACCGATGCCGAAAAACAAACAATTTATAATTGGTGTAATACTGTTAGAGATTCTATCAAAGCAAGATATCCGGCAGATAGTTTAGTGATACCAAAGAAAAAATAATTCATGCAAATAAAATCAGCCAAGTATATTATTTCATCGCCATCATTCGATAAATGTCCAAAGCCCGATAAACCTGAATATGCTTTTATCGGAAGAAGCAATGTGGGTAAATCATCGCTTATTAATATGTTGGTGAAACAAAAAAACCTGGCAAAGATTTCTGCAACACCCGGCAAAACACAATTATTAAACCATTTTGAAATTGAAAGTTCAGCTAAAGAAAAAAGTCCGAAAGAATTTTGGTACTTAGTTGATTTACCCGGATATGGTTATGCAAAAAGATCTCTAAGCGATAGAAGACGTTGGGAACAAATGATTGATGGTTATTTGCGTAAACGCGAAAACTTAATTAAAGTATTTGTATTAATTGATGCAAGACATGAACCTCAAAAAAATGATATTGAATTCGTAAATCAATTAGATAAATGGCAAGTGCCTTTTGTTTTAGTTTTTACAAAAGCTGATAAAGAAAAACCTGCTGTAGTTGAAAGAAATGTAAAAGCTTTTTTAGATAAGTTAAAAGAGACATGGCAATTTTTACCGCAGGCATTTGTATCAAGTGCAGAAAAAAATATTGGACGAGAAGAAATCTTAGATCATATTCAGCAATGCAATGAGAATGTAAAACGATAAATTGTAAATCGTAAATTAATTCACCACTTTATCTGCACAACAACTGCTGGCAAAGGCTTCCGGCTTGGCTTTGAAAGCAAAGCCCATTCCCAAAATATAACCCATTGCTTCTTTTAATGCATCATTACTTTTAAAATGCGGATTAGTATTTATATCGGCATGAACTTCCATATCAACACGATATTTGATAAATATGTTGCACAACTCATAAGCAATTTCAATACTCTTGGCAACTTCAATCAGCATCCGTTCTTTAATATGATATTTATTTTTTGTCTTCTCATTATGAATGTACATAAAACCACCATTATGTTCACGCAAAAAAACAATTACTGTTGCAAACTCTGTATCCTCACCTTTAACTTGGCTGTCGGTTCCAATGCATACTTTTAGTTTAGTGCCGTTTTCAGTTTCGCGTTTAATGGCATCTTCCACTGCATCTTTTATAGGCAGGTTAATTGTTTCACCGTTAAATTTTCTCCAGCGCATAATATAAAGTTTTCTGAAATTACGCAGTAAACACTATTCAATATACAACATTTGATTATTATATTATTAACAACCGTTAATAACGATTGGTGAAAAAGATATTATGTAACCAACTTTTGAATCTTTAATGAGCTTTGGTTGTGTCACTCACTTGTACGCTTTGTTCTTTATTCAGCAATAAAAAATATTAATTTTTCAATATTGTCCTGTACTCAGCATTGTTAAAGTACATGCTTCCAAAGGCATGATACCATTGGCTTTGGCGATATCAAACAATTCTTCATTTTCCGCACCGGGATTAAAAATAATTCGTTTGGGATGTAACGATAAAATATAATCGTAATAAGGTTTCTGATTGGCAGCACTTAAATACAAAGTAACTGTATCAACATTTTTAATTGCAGGTTGCTCATTAATAATATTTATATCGCCAACTTTTGCTTCTTTTCTTCCAATGGCAACAACAGGATGTTGTTTAGCGGTTAATCTTTGAATGGCGAAATAACTGGTGCGCTCGGGATTATCCGATGCACCGAGAATTACTGTTTTCTTTTGTTCATTCATTTTATAAAATTAATCATTAGTATATTTATTCTATGAAAAAGAATTGTCTATTAATCTTCATTTTATTATTTGCTACAACAATTCAAGCACAAATAAAACCATTCAAGTTTGCTTTTATCAGCGATACACATATTGGTTCTCCAAATGGCGCTGCTGAAGAAGATTTGCGCAGAACAGTTGCTGACATCAATCAAATGAAAGACATTGCTTTTGTTGTTATTACCGGCGACATTACCGAACTAGGAATGAATGAAGAAATTAAACTGGCAAAAAAAATTTTAGACAGTTTGCATATTAAATATTATATCATTCCCGGTAATCATGATACAGGCTGGAGTGAAAGCGGTGCAGTAACTTTTTCCGAAATTTTTGGTGATGATAAATTTTTATTTAATTATAATGGAATTGTTTTTATGGCTTGCGCATCAGGCCCGTATTTGCGGATGAGCGATGGACATATTCCACGTGATGCCATTAATTGGATGCATGATGAATTACAAAAAATAGATGTTCATCAACCGCTTATTTTCTTGAATCATTATCCAATTGATAATAGTTTAGATAATTGGTACGAAGCCATTGATGCATTGAAAACTCATAACACTATTGCCATTCTTTGCGGACATGGTCATAATAATCATGCTTATAATTTTGAAGACATTCCTGCAACAATGGGTCGTTCTAATCTTCGAGCAAAAGAAAATATCGGCGGATATAATATTGTTGAAGTAAATAATGATTCTATAATTTTTTCGGAAAGAAAACCTGGTGTAAAAACTTTACCGGCATGGAGAAAAATAAAAATTGAAGATCATCACTATCAAACATCAGCAAAAAAATATGAGCGCCCGTCTTATGCTGTGAATGATACATTTAACAATGCAAAAACAAAATGGACATTCAGCAGCGATGCCAATATTATTTCAACTCCTGCAGCAAATAATCAATCAGTCATTTTTGGAAACAGCAAAGGTGTAATTCAATCAATTAATATTATTGATGGTAAAAAACAATGGAACTTTACAACCGGTGCTTCTATTTATTCTTCTCCTGCCATTCAAAAAGAAAAAATGGTAGTCGGTTCAGGTAATGGAAAAGTATATTGTTTAAACGTAACGAACGGAAAATTAATTTGGCAATTTGCTGCAAATGCAGCGGTGCTGGGTTCTCCATTGATTGAGAATAATATCGTTTACATCGGTGCAAGCGATCATCATTTCTATGCGATTGATTTAAATAACGGAAAACAATTATGGAGTTTTGATGGATTAGACGGGCCGGTGATGAGTACACCGGTTATTAATAATAACAAAATTATTTTCGGTGCCTGGGATAGAAATTTATACGCTTTAAATAAAACAACCGGTCAACTTATTTGGAAATGGAATAATGGTTCATCCATTCGAAATTATTCACCTGCAGCATGTATTCCGGTTATAAAAGATAGTATTGTTTTTGTAGTTGCCCCCGATCGTTTTATATCTGCCATCAATATTAATAATGGCAATACTTTATGGCGGAGTAATGAAGCTACAGTTCGCGAATCTATTGGTATTTCAGAAGATGGCAAATGGATTTACGGCAAAACAATGAATGATACTATTGTTGCTTTTGAAGCTTCGGCAGTCAAACAAAAAGCTGCTTGGAAAATGAGTTGTGGCTTTGGTTATGAACATGTTCCTAATATGTTAATTGAAAAAAATGGGATTGTTTTCTTTGGCACAAAAAATGGAAAAGTGTATGCCATCAATCCTAAAAATCAAACAATTGTTTGGGTTCATAAGGTTGATAATTCGATGATAAATACTGTTAAAGTAATTGACGAGCATCATATCATTGCATCAACAATGGATGGTAAAGTTGAAATGATAGAATTTCAATAAAAAAAATTATGAATGATGCAACGAATACAAAAGATAATATCTAACTTTCGTTTCTAATCTTTTCACTATTATTCAAATAATAAATTTTATGGCAAAGTCAAAGAAAAAAGCTGCTCCCAAAAAAGCAGTAAAAAAAGTAGCAACTAAAAAACCTGCAAAGAAAGCTGCAAAAAAATCTCCCGCTAAAAAAGTTGCAAAAAAAGCGCCTGCAAAAAAAGCAGCACCTAAAAAAAAGGCAGTTAAGAAAGTAGCAGTTAAAAAACCTGCTGCAAAAAAAGCAGTTAAGAAAGCTGCACCTAAAAAAGCGGTTGCTAAAAAGCCTGTTGTAAAAAAAGTAGTAAAAAAAGCTGCACCTAAAAAAGCAGTTGCTCCAAAACCCGCTCCAGTAGCGGCTCCTGTTGTTGCAACACCTGCTGCACCTGCAACAGAAAGCACTACAACTATTGTTAACGGAAATTAAATCGGTTAGCTACTATAAATTATTGTATTTATTTAACTCTTGCTTGCGTTCATCCAAAAGCAAGAGTTTTTTATTTTTTGTATTGTACATTTAATTATCATCAAACTTTTGTTTATGCGATTATTTACATTAACGTTATTATTTTTTATAACGTTGTCAACTCATGCACAAACAGCTTCTCGTATTGCAGATAAAACAAAGAATTTTAAACGTTACGATGGCTATTTTACTTTTTGGTGGGATGCAAATAATGGAAAGATCTGGTTACAAGTAGATAAGTTTGATCAGGAATTCTTATACGTAAATTCTTTACCTGCAGGTTTAGGTTCCAATGATATTGGTTTAGACCGAGGTTTAATTGGCGGCAGCAGAATTGTTTATTTTAATAAGGTTGGAAAAAAATTATTACTTATTCAACCTAATTATAGTTATCGTGCAATAAGTAATGATGCAAATGAAAGAAAAGCTGTAAAGGAATCTTTTGCGCAATCAACCATTGCCGGATTTACCATCGATGAAGATGAAGGTGATAAAGTTTTGGTCGATGCTACTTCCTTCTTTTTACGCGATGCACAAGGTGTTGCAGATAGAATTCGTCAAATGAAACAAGGTAATTATTTATTGAATGAAAGTCGCTCCGCTATTTATCTTCCTAACACAAAAAATTTTCCATTAAACAGTGAGTTTGAAGCAAGCATCACATTCAGTGGTGGTAACGATGCCGGCAGATTTGTAACGAGTGTAACACCAAGTGCTGAAGCCATTACAGTTCGTATGCATCATTCCTTTGTTCAATTGCCTGATAATAATTATAAACCTCGTCGCTATGATATTCGCAGTGGATATTTTGGTATTTCTTATTTTGATTACAGCACACCATTCAGTGAACAAATTCAACAAATGTTTATTGCACGTCATCGTTTACAAAAGAAAGATGTAAATGCTGCAATAAGCGAACCTGTTAATCCAATTATTTATTATTTAGATAATGGAACACCTGAACCCATTCGTTCTGCATTATTGGATGGTGCACGTTGGTGGAATCAAGCATTTACTGCTGCAGGTTATAAAGATGCATTCATCGTAAAAGTTTTACCCGATGATGCAGACCCAATGGATATAAGATATAACATGATTAATTGGGTGCATCGTTCTACACGCGGTTGGAGTTATGGTGCATCGGTTACTGATCCAAGAACAGGAGAAATCATTAAAGGACAAGTTACTTTGGGTTCATTAAGAGTGCGACAAGATTATTTAATTTATACCGGATTACTTTCTCCATTCGAAACAGGAAAACCTGTTCCTGAAACCATGAAACAAGCAGCCATTCAGCGTTTGCGCCAATTGGCTGCTCACGAAGTTGGTCATACTTTGGGATTGCAACATAATTATGCATCGAGTTATAATGATAGAGCTTCTGTTATGGATTATCCGCATCCGAATATTTTTGTAAATGCAAAAGGTGAAATTGATTTTTCAAAAATTTATACGAACGAAATTGGTGAATGGGATAAACGTGCCATCATGTATGGTTATTCTGATTTTGCAAATAGTGTTGATGAAAATATTGCATTGAATAAATTATTGGAAGAAAATTCTAAAAATGGATTATTATTTATTGCAGATGCTGATGCACGTGCTGCAAGCGGTTTACATCCATATGCGCATTTATGGGATAATGGAAAAGATGCAAGTGATGAATTAAAAAATGTTTTAACTGTTCGCGAAAAAGCATTGGAACATTTTTCAGAAAATAATATTACACCTAATACACCGCTTACAAAATTAGAAGATGTGTTAGTGCCGGTTTATAATTATCATCGCTATCAATTAGAAGCTGTTTGTAAATTAATTGGCGGAATGAATTAT
>CAILAF010000032.1 GCA_903832075.1 uncultured Chitinophagaceae bacterium | reverse complement strand
GCAGGATTGGAAGATGAATAAGGTAAACTCATTCCCAATGCTTCAATCGCACTTGCCATTGTGTTGGCTGTATACATGCCACCGCATGCACCTGCACCCGGACAACTATTTTTTACTATGCCTTTAAAATCACCTTCGGATAAATTGCCTGCAAGCTTTTGTCCCAACGCCTCAAATGCAGAAACAATATTTAAATCTTCTCCATGATAATGACCCGGTGCAATCGTTCCGCCATACAACATAATACCCGGACGATTCAATCTTCCCATTGCCATAATTGAACCCGGCATATTTTTATCGCAACCGGGAATAGTAATTAATGCATCATAATATTGTGCACCTGCATTTGTTTCAATGCTGTCGGCAATTAAATCTCTGCTCACTAAACTATAACGCATACCATCAGTTCCCATACTAATTCCATCACTCACACCAATCGTATAAAAACGTAGTCCCAGCAAGCCTTCTGTGGAATTCACAGCTTCTTTAACAGTTGTTGCTAAATCATTCAAATGCATATTACATGGATTCCCATCCCATCCCATACTAACAATTCCAACTTGCGCTTTATTAAAATCTTCATCCTTCATACCAATGCCATAATACATAGCCAGAGAATGCGGTTGTGTTTCGTCCTGCGTTAATGTTTTTGAATATTTATTTAAATCGTTCGACATTTTTATATTTTATATTTTTTGTTATTTCTTTATTGATGTCATTCCGAGCGAAGCGATGAATCTTATAAATGAAGATGCTTCACTGCGTTCAGCATGATAATGGCAAATAAAAAACCCGCTTCTTTCTGGAAGCGGGTTTTTTTATGATTAGTTTTTTGTTACATAAAATTTTCACTTCCATTTAAAGCAGGAATAATAATGACAATCACAATAATAATTATTGTATTGATGTTGATTGCCTTATTAAACTTGTTCAATAACATGTATGTGTTTGTTGAACAAATATAACTGCTTTTTTTAAACTGCAAAGAACTTACTACGATTTTATCTTAGTCAATCCTTTTAATCTCATTCAATCGTAGTTATATGATCGTTGACTTTCTCAACTCAACATTTTCTTTATTAATACTTCCACTAATTTTTCCACTTACATAATCACTGATCAGTTCACCAATTGTAGAAGTGAAATAAAAATTAATCGGATCAATATCTTTTGTTACAAAACTATTTTGTAAAGTCCATGCCACCGCAGCCCTTACCAGTGCTGCTTCTTGCGGCAAGCCCAAATAATCCAACATCATTGCAGTTGATAAAATAGAACCAGTTGGATTAGCAATATCTTTTCCTGCTGCCTGCGGATAAGAACCATGAATAGGTTCAAACAAAGCTGTGCAAACACCATAAGACGCAGATGGCAACATTCCTAATGAACCACTTAATACACTTGCTTCATCACTGATAATATCGCCAAACATATTTTCCGTTAATACCACATCAAATTGTTTTGGATTTAAAATAATTTGCATGGCTGCATTATCAACAAACATATAATCAACTGCAACTTCAGGATATTGCAAACTTATTTGTTGTACTACTTTTCTCCATAAACGCGATGTTTCTAAAACATTTGC
>CAILAF010000031.1 GCA_903832075.1 uncultured Chitinophagaceae bacterium | reverse complement strand
TGAAAAAGACCTTTATATTGTTGGGAATGAGTTTGTTGTTATTCTCTTTTATTTCTCAGAATGATGTGGATGAGATTGTTAAATCGTTTAAAGCTGCAAATGCAGAGCAGGTTTCATCTCATTTTGCTAATTTGATTGATTTTGTTTTACCTGGAAAAGACGAAATAAAAAATATGGGAAAAAACCAAGCAAGCATTGCATTAAAAACTTTTTTTGAAGAAAATGGAGTTAAAGGATTTGATGTATTATCTCAAAGAGAAACTGGTGCTTCCATGTACATAGCCGGAAAAATGAATGGTAAAAATAAATCTTATAATATAACTATTTGGCTAAATACAAAAGACGGGAAACATTTTATTAGTTCACTTCGAATTAATGCTACACAATAATTCAATTGGTTAAAAAGTTTAAAGGTTAATGTTTAAAATTTCTATTGATTATTTTCATGAGTAAAAAAAATAAAGCTGATAATCGAGGATTTGTTTTTAGCACCGATCCCAATTTTAAGTTTGAAGAAGAAGATAATGAACTGAAGGAAACATTATTGCCTGCGCAACAAAAATTAAGAGTTAAGTTAGATGCCAAACACAGAGCCGGTAAGGTTGTTACATTGATTGAAGGATTTATTGGCACAGAAAATGATTTACAAGAATTAGAAAAAAAATTAAAAAATTTTTGTGGAACAGGTGGCAGCGCAAAGGATAATGAAATTATTATTCAGGGCGATCAACGCGATAAAATATTACAATGGTTATTAAAGAATAATTATAAAAATTCTAAGAAGGCAGGATAATTACATTTAATAATCAATCTCTAGTTTCAATTTATCTTTTAATTCTTTCACCAAAGGATATTGTTCTGCTATTCTTTCAAAACGCTGACGGGCATTGAGTGTCATGTGTTGAGGTACTTCTTCTCTTTCGCCTTCTTCAATCAAAACAGAAAAAGTAATACTTCGATTTTTAAATTTTTGCTGAATAAAATCTGTCAATTCCGTTTTTTCTTGTTCAATAAATTTTTGTGCAGTGATGGCATAAGCCGTTGCAGTAAATTTTATTTCGTTTTCAATATTCAGTTTGGCAATTTTAAAAGTTGCAGCAGAAGAATGTTTTTGTTTTTGTTCTAATTGAGTAGTAAACTCATTCCAATATTGTTGCAATTTTTCTAACTCTAATGTTTCTGCTTCTTCAACCGTTATAACATTATAATTATTGCCTGCTTTTTCGCGAAGAATATCTAATAAACTTTTTTTATTACCGGAATTTTGTAAAGTTTCGGGTTGCTTGTTACCGGTTACAGGTTTTTGAATTTTAGACGAAGGTGTTTCAATCAATAATTTTGCTTCCTTTTGCAAAGGCTCGGCAGGCTTAACTTGCAGCGATTGAATATTTTTTATTTTATAAGCAATCGGACCGTCAATTCGTTTTTTTTTGACAACTGTTCCGTCATTCACCGATAACTCAATGGCTTGTTGCAGAAAATTTAATTTAATTAATGTTAATTCAACATGCAATCTTTTATTACGTGCCATTTTAAAATTAATCTCGGCTTCATTTAAAATATTTAAAGCACTTACCAAATAAGCAGTATGAACTTTTTTTGCAGTAGTGTTATATTTTTCCTGCATTCCTTCCACCACATCTAACAAACTTGCTGCTTTGGCATCTTTACAAACCAAAATATTTCTGATAAATTCTGCAAAACCATTTAATACCAAATCTCCTTCAAAGCCTTTACGGTTAATTTCATCGTATAATAACATGGCTGCCGCTAAATCCTGTTGCAGCAAGGCTTCTATCAATTTAAAATAATAATCTTCGTCAAGAATATTAAGATTGTCAATCGTGTTTTGATAAGTTACTTCGCCGTTTGTAAAACTTACAATTTTATCTAAGATGCTCAATGCATCACGCATACACCCTTCACTTTTTTGTGCAATCACTTGCAATGATGCTTTATCGGCTTTTATTTCTTCTTTGTCAACAATTTCTTGTAAATGTTCAACTGTATCATTGGTGGTAATACGTTTAAAATCAAAAATCTGACAACGCGATAAAATAGTTGGAAGTATTTTATGTTTCTCTGTTGTTGCCAAAATAAAAATGGCATAGGATGGTGGTTCTTCCAATGTTTTTAAAAATGCATTGAATGCACTGGCACTTAACATATGGACTTCATCAACAATATAAACTTTGTATTTACCAGCTTGCGGTGCAAAACGAACTTGTTCAACCAAAGAACGAATATCATCAACAGAATTATTACTTGCCGCATCTAATTCGTGAATGTTTAATGAACCACCATCATTGAATGATTTACAACTATTGCATTTATTGCATGCTTCGCCATCAGGTTGTATATTTTCGCAATTAATTGTTTTGGCTAAAATCCTTGCGCAGGTTGTTTTTCCAACACCACGCGGACCACAAAATAAAAATGCATGAGCTAATTGATTATTTTTAATGGCATTTTTTAAAGTAGTGGTAATATGCGCCTGACCCACAACTGTATCAAAAGTTTGCGGACGATATTTTCTGGCGGAAACAATAAATTTATCCATGCAGTTGCAAGATAATTGATTCGGCTTGCAGAAAGTAATTTAGTGTAATCAATAGTTTTTCACAATTTTTCAATTGGCATTTTGTAGATGATTTATTTTTTGTTTATCTACGCTTTCATGTTGTTAACCGTTATTTTTCTTTTAACAATCTATTATTGCTTGCCAATGCAAATTGCAAAGAATAGTTTTGTTACTTCAATCAAAAAAATATAAAATGAGTTTACATACCATACTCGGTGCCGGCGGTTCAGTAGGAAACGAATTAGTTCCTGTACTTCTTTCAAATAATGAAAGGGTTCGTTTGGTTTCTCGTAAACCAATTATTGTGGAAGGAACAGAACATTTTGTTGCAGATTTAACCAACTTTGAACAAACATTGAATGCCGTGAAAGGCTCGTCAGTCGTGTATTTGCTGGTTGGATTAAAATATGATAGTCGTGTTTGGGAAAAAACTTGGCCAACCATTATGACCAATACCATCAATGCTTGCAAACAAACAAATGCAAAATTAATTTTTATAGATAATGTTTATATGTATGGAAAAGTTGATGGTGTAATGACTGAAGAAACTGCATTTAATCCTTGCAGCAAAAAAGGAAAAATTCGCGCAGCTATCGCAACTCAATTATTGAATGAAATGAATGCTGGAAATATAAAAGCATTAATTGCACGAGGTGCAGATTTTTATGGACCATGCGGTGATAAAACAAGTATGCCTAATATTTTAGTGTTTTCTAATTTATATAAAAAGAAAAAAGCACAATGGCTTTCAAATTTAAATCTTCCTCACTCATTTACATTTGTGCCGGATATTGCAAAAGCATTGTATTTATTGGCGAATGATGAAACAGCATTTGGACAAACATGGCATTTGCCAACAAAAGCAAAAGCCTTAACAGGAAAGGAATTTATTGAATTATCAGCCAAAGCATTTAATCAATCTAATGGTGTTTTTGTATTTCCAAAATGGATGGTGGCAATGGTTGGAATGTTTAACAGAGATATTTTTGAAATTAAAGAAATGCTGTATCAAAATGAATTCTCTTATTTTTTTGATTCATCAAAATTTGAAAAACATTTTTCATTTTCACCAACTTCTTATGAAGAAGGAATTAAAAAAACGGCGGAATATTATTTTCAGAAATAAAAAAATTATTTGTATTGCATGATAGGATGTCGTTCAAAAGGATTTTTATTTTCATCAAAGATGTAACGGTAAGTAACCATTGTTCTGCTTTTTATTCCTCCTAATTGTTTATAAATATTAATCATTTTAGGATTCCATTCTCCGGCCCAACCCATTTCGTAAGTATAATACCATCCTTTGTTTTGAACGGCCATTGCTACTTCGTGAATAATATAACTGTCAATACCTAATGCCTGAAATTTTGGAACAACACCAAATGCTAATCCTGTGGCTTGTTTATTTTGCCCTGTATACTTCATCCACATTAAATAAATTTTTTGTAACAAACCCATTTTTCCGTTAAAATGTTTGAAGTATTGATTTACATCCGGAATATTTACAAACATTGCAATTGGTTCATCTTTATAATAGGCAAACCACACCAAACGTTCATCCATAACAGGTTTCATGATATTGAACATTTTTAAAATTTGCTCTTTGGTTGTTTCTTTTGCTTCGCCATGTTGTGCCCATGCAGCATTATAAACTGTTGCAAAATCTGCCGCATATTTTTCTAAATTTTTTAAATCAATATGCCTGGCCGAATAATCTTTTTTAGTTGCAAACCTTGCATGACGTTCTTGAATTTTTGCAGGAAACGGATCATCAATATTCATCGAGTAATAATATTGATTGTAAAAATTTTTAAATCCATAATTTTCAAACAATGATTGATAATAGGAAGGATTAAAAGACATTCCATACATTGGTTCTTTTTCAAAACCTTCAACTAATAAACCCCAATTTTTATCTCGATCACCAAAATTTATTGGACCATCCATTGCTTCCATTCCTTTATTTAATAACCATTGTTTGGCAATATCAAATAATATATTTGCTGCTTGCTGATTGTTGATGCAATCAAAAAATCCAATTGCGCCTGTTAAAAAATCAGTGCCTTTATTGATATATTTTTTATTGGTGAATGCTGCAATGCGGCCAATTAATTTTTCATTTTCATCTTTCAATATCCATCTAACAATTTCACCGTGTTTAAATAATTTATTTTTTTGAGGATTAAAAACATCATTCACTTCATTGTTCAATGGGCGAATATAATTTGGATTAAATTTATTCATCAATACATTCACTTCAATAAAATCCTTTGCCGTAGCGGTGTTTATGACTTCAATTAATTTCATAAGTAAGAAATATTTACAGAAACGAAAATAAGAATTATGGAGCAAGCTTTTGTGCCAATAGAATTAACAGCATATAAAAAATTATCGTTTAATAATTTTAAATTCTACTCGTCTATTCATTGTTGCATCAAATTCAGTACGCTCAGGAAATACTAATTTATGTTTTGCTCCAAAACCTTTGTAAGTCATTCTGCGTGCTGCTATTCCATTTGACAATAAGTATTCATAAATTACTTCCGCTCTGTTTTTTGATAATGTTTTTTCATGTGTATCATTATCAACACCATCAACTTGAGTTGAATCCAAACAACATATATGCCCTTGAATTTCAATTTCCAAACTATCATTGTTTTGCATGGCTAATAAAACTTCATGTAAAACAGGGTAAGAGGTTCTTAGCAAAACATGTCTGCCGGGTTCAAAATTTAAATTATTAAGAATTATTCTTGAAGCACCATTGTTTAATTGATTTTGAAAACTATTATTGCTTTCATCATTATTATAAACTTTTTGTTTTTCAACTATAATATTATTTTTTGTTGAGTCCGGAATAATTTTTTTCACAGAGTCTAAAATAATTTTTGTTTTAATTACACTTTTTGTGTTTATGATTGATACAACTCTGTTTAATTGACTTGATATTTTATCTTTGTTTATTGCTGGCGTTAATAATTTTCTTTTACCAAATCCAATAACTTCTGAAATTTTATTTGAGTCAATACCATTGGCTATTAAATATTTTGTAACAGCATTAGCTCTTTTTAAAGAAAGAATATCATTGTATGAATAAGAACCAAATTGATCAGTTCTGCCAATGATTGTAAGTTGTAATTGGCCAGAATTTTCCTTAATTGTTTTTAGTAATATTTTTTTTGAAGAATCGTTTAAAGTAAAATCATCTGTCTTGAAATAAATTTTTACAATACAACTATCCATTTGTGCAAATACAGAATTGTTGTAACAAATTAATGTGAGTAGTAGTAAAAAGTTAATATAATTTTTCATCCTCTAATGATCATTTCTGAACAAATAATTTATTACTCATTTTGTCATCATGGTTATAAATATCTTTTCTAAAATTTATTAAACCATTGTTATCAACCCAAGCAGTAAAATACACAATGAAAACCGGAATTGTTTTTTTAATTGTTACCCATTTTTCTTTTTCTAAATGCATACAACTATCTATGGTATTGCTTTTCCAGAGAGTGGCAGTATCGCTTCGCAATAAATACTGCGCTAATTTTTTTGGATTGCTTACGCGAATACATCCATGACTAAAACTTCTTGTAGATACATTGAACAATTCTCTGTTTGGCGTATCATGAAAATAAATATCGTAATTATTAGGAAATAAAAATTTTACTAAACCTAAAGAATTATTGGCTCCGGGTTTTTGTCGAACAACTGGTAAGCCATTAATTTTTCCCGTGATTTCCATATTATTTTTCTGTAAATAATTTTTATCCTTTTTTATTGATGGAATAATCTCTTTTTCAACAATGCTTGCTGGTACATTCCAATAAGGACTAAATACAATGAATTTGAGATTACCTTTAAAAATAACGGTACTGTTTGTTGTTTTACCAACAATTACATTTAAGTCGAAACTCCATTTTACACTATCATACACATGCATTTTATATTCTGGAATGTTTACTAAAATATAATTACTATCTTTTTGTTCAGGCATCCATCTCATTCGTTCCATATTAATCAGTAATTGCCGAATTCTTTTTTTAGGAGTTACATTTAATTCATCAATCATTTTATTGCCAATCACGCCATCAATACTTAGTCCCATTCTTTTTTGAAATGATCTTGTTGCAGATAATAATGTTGTATCAAATACAAATGAACTATCTAATTTCTTAATGTCATCTAATAAAGTCAAACGATTTTTTATTTGTTTGATGACGAACAACGAATCATTTCTTTTCAATGGTTTTGCTACAAATGCAATTGTGTCTAATGGCCATTGTTTTTCTATTTCGCCATATTTAATTAGATAGTCTTGTAGTTTTTTATATTGCGCATTCAATGGCGCATATTCATCTACTTCGGCAACTTTAGTTTTTAAAGTAGAATCCAATAAAGAAGCGAGATCAACTTTTTTTCTTGGAATAAACCAGCCCAATTCGGCTGCATCAATATTACTTCCTTTATAAACTTTGGAAGCGTATAAAAAAAATTGTCCCGTAAAAAGTAATTCTGTTTCTAAAATTTTTTCTTGTTTGATGTGATGTAATGAATCGGATAAATGCAATTGATAAGCTTCATTTAAAGAAGTGTTTATTAAACTGCTGTCTTGCAATTCGCCGGCAGTGTTATTTAATAAGTTTATAAAGTTATGA
This sequence comes from uncultured Chitinophagaceae bacterium, assembly GCA_903832075.1. Lineage (GTDB taxonomy): Bacteria > Bacteroidota > Bacteroidia > Chitinophagales > Chitinophagaceae > CAILAF01. The sequence continues at coordinate 3,010 of CAILAF010000031.1, read as the reverse complement.
GCTTGTTCGGCCAATCCGCTGCTATCGAACCATGCGTATTCATAATTACGTTGTTTATAGAAATCTAAATATTGTTCTTCAAAATTTTTGAATGCTGCATGATCATTTAAAAAATCTTCAATTTGAATACTGTCAAAAAATAAATTATTAAAAGAAGTTGTTTTATTGATAGTAATATCTCTATTTATAGTTTTATGTTTCTTGTTATTGCAAGAATATAAAATAAACAACAGGCAAATAATAAAAAGCAAACGATATTTTCTCATGTAAATATTCTTGTAGGTGAATATAGTTAGAAATTCATCAAAAGCGAAGCAGCAACTACACCGGCAGTTTCTGAACGTAAACGTGTTTTGCCTAAAGATACAGGCTGGTATTGGTTTTCAATGGCTGATTGAATTTCATCATTTGTAAAATCGCCTTCGGGTCCAATTAATATTTGAACATTATTTTCGATAATTAATGATGTAATATTTTTTTTCGCAACATTTTCGCAATGTGCAATGATTTTTTTTTGATAAGCAGATTGTGAAATAATGGATTGAATGTCTGTTGGTTCAAATAATTGCGGTAACCAAGTTTGCTGACTTTGTAGCATGGCCGAAATTAAAATGGTATTCATTCTATCAAAACGAAAATGTTGGCGTTCTGTTCTTTTACAAATGAGTGGAATAATTTCACTAATGCCAATCTCAGTAGCTTTTTCCAAAAACCATTCAAACCGATTTGAATTTTTTAATAACGAAATGCCAATTGAAATTTTTCTTGAATGCGGCAAATGATATTTTTTTTCTTGAATTTTTACTTCGCAAGCCTTTTTATCTTCTATGGCAATAGATGCAATAAATGCATTTCCTTTGCCATCTGTTAATTGTAATCTCTCACCTTTTTTCATCCGCAATACCTGAATGCAATGTTTGCTGGTTTCTTCACTTAGTATAAAGGAAGCGTTTATGTTGTGAATATTTTTTTCGTAGAAATAAGGTAATGACATTTAACAAATGTATTCATCTTAAATAATTATTTATTAACCGATTTTTAGGATAGTCAAAAATATTTTAACAATTTATAGATGCAGCTTTTGTGTTCAAAAGCTGTTCTTTGCAAAAAATAGGACTATGAGAAAATTAATATTCGTCATTCTAATCATTGTTTCGGTAAGCACATATTCTCAAAAAATCGATATTGGATTGCATGCAGGTTTTGTTTCTGCATCTTATTTTAATGCTGATAATAGTAATAATGTCAATACTTCAGCTATTAGTTCTTATCAAATTGGAGCAACCTCAGAATTTAAATTAAATCAACATTGGTATTTTCAAACTGGATTATCTTGGGTAGAAAAAGGTTCAGTTAAAGCGAGATCATTTATTGCAACAAGTGGTAATTCAACAACCATTAAAATAGATTATTTACAACTACCGGCTAACATGAAATATAAGTTTCAGTTGAATAAAGACCTGAAAGGCTTTGTTGGTGCAGGTTTTTACCTTTCAGCTGGAATTTCCGGAACAGATATTGGAAATGATTTGGTTTACGGAACCGGTGCAATTGTTCCGGTTAACAATAAAGTAGTATTTACAACTAATCAAACGCCTTCTCAAAATTATACTTCTGTAAATCCTTTTGATTTTGGATATAATGCTTTTGCCGGAATAGAATATAAACATTTTGTTGTTGAACTCAATTATGGTAAAGGGTTATCAAAAGTTGAAGTTGCACCAATTAAACAATATCAAAATCAAACAATGGGTATTTCGGTTGGTTATGTTTGGAGTTTGAAGAAAAAATAAAAAACGTATAATAATAAAAATAAAAACCTCATCTTTTCGGATGAGGTTTTTTTATGATTGATATTTTTTAAAATCCAGGATCGCCTTCAACGCCTTCATCAAAATCGCCGGTATTCATTTTACTTCCTTGAACAAAAAACTTTCCACCTTCTGAAGGAGCACCTGGAATTGGCGAAGGTCCAACAGGTTTCCAATTACCACCGCCCATTAATCCTTTAATACCATTATCGCCACTCCATTCTTCAAATTTTTGAATATGCAATAATGCTTTTAATTTAATATTATCTAATGCACCGTTACGATGTTTTGCAATTTTAATATGTGTTTCGCCTTGGGTACTTTCTCCGTTTTCGTTTGTGAAATTTTCATAATATTCCGGACGATAAATAAACATTACCATATCGGCATCTTGTTCAATTGCGCCAGATTCACGTAAATCACTTAATTGCGGCATCTTACTTTCTTTACGAGTTTCAACAGCACGACTTAATTGTGATAATGCAATGATTGGAATATTTAATTCTTTCGCTAATGCTTTTAAGTTTCGAGAGATATTGCTAATCTCTTGTTCACGATTGCTGCCTCTATCACCTGTTCCACTCATCAATTGTAAATAATCTATGATGATTAATTTTACATGATGTTTGTTTACCATTCTTCTTGCCTTTGCACGAAACTCAAAAATATTTAATGCTGCTGTATCATCAATATACAAAGGAGCAGTTTCTAATTTTTTAATACCCTTGGTATGTAATTGTTGATATTCGTGATCTTCTAATTTCCCACGAGAAATTTTTTCCATGTGAATTTCACTCTCTGCACTTAATATTCTTTGTACTAATTGTGATGCACTCATTTCCAAACTAAAAAATCCAACTGCAGTTGGTTTAACAGGATGCAATGCAGCATTGCGAGCCAAATTCAATGCAAATGCGGTTTTACCAACTGAAGGACGAGCAGCCAAAATAATTAAATCGGTTGGTTGCCATCCATAAGTAATTCTGTCAAGCGATGCAAAGCCACTTGTTATACCAGAAATATCATCTTCTTGTTTGCGAAGAAGATCTATTCTAGTAATTGTTTTTGCTAAAACATTACCAATGTCTTCAAAATTTTTCTTCAAATAATTATTAGTGATGTTGAACATTTTTGTTTCACTATCATCTAATAAATCAAAAACATCAGTACTATCTTCATAAGCATCGCCAATAATTTCT
>CAILAF010000030.1 GCA_903832075.1 uncultured Chitinophagaceae bacterium | reverse complement strand
CCCATTGTTTTAAAAGCAGATGGATTAGCGGCAGGAAAAGGTGTGGTAATTTGTAATGATACAAACGAAGCATTACAAGTGTTTGAAGAAATGATCATCAATAAACAATTTGGTGAAGCAAGTAACAAAGTTGTTGTTGAAGAATTTTTAGATGGTATTGAAGTAAGTGTATTTGTGTTGACTGACGGAAAAGATTATCAGATCATTGGTCATGCAAAAGATTATAAAAGAATTGGTGATGGCGATACCGGCCCAAACACAGGAGGCATGGGCTGTGTAACACCTGTTCCATTTGTTGATGATGTGTTCATGCAAAAAGTTGAAACACGAATTATACAACCAACTGTTGAAGGATTGCAAAAAGAAAATTTAATTTATAATGGTTTTATTTTTTTTGGTTTAATAAAAGTAAATGATGAGCCAATGGTAATTGAATACAATTGTCGAATGGGCGATCCGGAAACAGAAGTAGTGATGCCAAGATTACAAACCGATTTGGTTGCATTGTTTGCAGCCATGCATAATGGAACATTAGCAGATACAAATATTTCTTTCAATGAAAAAAGTTTTGCAACAGTTGTTGCAGTAAGTGGTGGTTATCCGGGTGAATATAAAAAGAATTTGCAAATAAATGGAATTGCAAATGTGCAAATGAAAAATGATTCTATAATTTTTCATGCAGGTACAAAATTGAATGAAGAAAAAAATATTGTTACTAATGGTGGAAGAGTTTTAGCTGTTACCTCATCCGGGAAAAATATTAGTGAAGCAGTAAATGAATCAAAAAAAATATTAGAACAAATTTCTTTTGAAGGAATGAATTTTAGAAAAGATATTGGTTATGAATTTATGTGATGATGATAGTTGATGAGCAATAAATTTTTTAACTTTTTACATTTCACTTTTGACTTTGTTGAATAGCATTACCGAACGTTGAAGAGTGCGACGCAACTACAGCTGATTAAAGAAATTACTGCTCACTACCAAATAATTTTCACCACGCTTTTTCATTCATATTGTTAATTCGGCTAAAAGCCTTGAAAAATCAGCATTTTTAGCTTTGTTATTTCCATTAATTTCGTTCACCTTTGTAAACATCAACATTTAAAAAAGATATTTAGCCATATATGGGACTGTTTAATTTTTTTACTCAAGAAATAGCGATTGACTTAGGCACTGCTAATACTTTGATTATTCATAACGATGAAGTGGTAGTGAATGAACCTTCTATTGTTGCTTTGGATAGAAATAATCCGAAGACAGTTTTAGCAGTTGGAAAGAAAGCATTGATGAAGCATGAAAAAACGCATGAAAGCATTCGTACCATCAGACCATTGAAAGATGGAGTGATAGCAGATTTTAATGCTGCCGAATTAATGCTTAGAGAAATGATCAAAATGGTATATCCAAAAAAACCATTGTTTCCGCCAAGTTGGAGAATGGTCATTTGTATTCCATCATCCATCACTGAAGTTGAAAAACGTGCTGTTCGTGATAGTGCCGAACAAGCAGGTGCCAAAGAAGTTTATATGATTCACGAACCAATGGCCGCTGCATTAGGTATTGGTATTGATGTGGAAGAACCTGTTGGAAATATGATCATTGATATTGGTGGTGGTACAACAGGTATAACTGTTATTGCATTGGCAGGTATTGTTTGCGATCAATCAATTAGAATTGCCGGCGATGAATTTACAGCAGATATTATGGAAGCATTACGTCGTTATCATAGTTTACTAATTGGCGAACGCACTGCAGAACAAATAAAAATAAATGTGGGTGCTGCCTTGAAAGATTTAGATAATCCGCCGGATGATTTACCGGTTAATGGACGTGATTTAGTTACGGGTATTCCTAAACAGGTAATGGTGAGTTATCAAGAAATTGCGGAAGCATTAGATAAAAGTATTTTTAAAATTGAAGAAGCCATTTTAAAAGCATTAGAAACCACACCGCCTGAATTGGCATCTGATATTTATAAAAGAGGTTTGTATTTAACCGGTGGTGGTGCATTGTTGCGCGGATTAGATAAAAGATTAAGTGCAAAAATTAAATTACCTGTTCATGTTGCTGATGATCCATTAAAAAGTGTTGTGCGCGGAACAGGATTAGCACTGAAAAATTATCAACGTTTTCCTTTTATCATGAAATAAATTTTTAAGTTACAAGTAACCGGTTTCAGGTTTTAAAATTAAAAAATAATTATTCTTGTAACTTGAATCTTGCAACTTGAATCTTTTCGTTTGTGAAAAATATTTTTCTTTTCATTCGTGCTTATTTTACTTTCCTCTGCTTTTTAATATTGCAGATATTGAGTATTGTTTTATTAAGCAGCAGCAGCAAATCTCACGAAGCATTTTTTTCATCGGCAGCCAATGAAGCTATTGGAAGAATCAATTCTAAATACAACAATTTTTCTTCTTACTTTTCTTTAAAAGAAATCAATCGTCAATTAGTTGAAGAAAATAATCGGTTAAAAAACGAATTGAAACAAAATTTTCAATGGCCTGATAGTTCTAAAAAAATGGTTGTTGATTCTTTGAACAGAGATTCTTCTCATCGAATCAGAAAATTTATTTATTTACCTGCTAAAGTAGTTGGCAACACTATTTCATCTCAAACAAATTATTTGATTTTGGAAAGAGGCAGTAAACAAAATGTAAAAAAAGGAATGAGTGTGATTGGGCCTGAAGGTATTGTTGGTGTTGTGATTGAAGCGTTTGATAATTACAGTAAAGTAATGAGTTTATTGAATCGCAACAGTAAAGTAAGTGCCATGTTGAAGAATGATAATGTTGCAGGAAGTATTGAATGGGATGGTGCCGATCCATCTTATTTGATTTTAAAAAATATTCCTAAAAGTTCTAAAGTTGCAAAAGGAGATTCAGTTGTTACCAGCAGCTATTCGGCTAACTTTCCATCACATCTTTTAGTTGGAACCATTGCATCTATTGGTGCTGACCCTGCAGCAAATTTTTATACATTAAAAATAAAAACTGCCACTAATTTCTTCAGTTTACAATATGTTTACTTGGTAGAAAATGTTTTTTATACAGAACAAACTAAATTAGAAAATACACAGCAAAAATTTAATGAGTAGTCTTTTAAAAAATATTATCCGTTTTATTTTATTTATTCTGATACAGGTTTTTGTGTTAGATAAGGTTCCTCCATTGCATCAATTCATCGTACCGTATTTATATTTTTTATTCATTATTTGGTTGCCATTTAATATTGGAAGAGTTTGGTTAATGATCATTGGATTTATATTAGGTATTACTTTAGATTATTTTACAGGCACGCCCGGATTGCATGCAGCACCTTGTGTATTGATTGCTTTTATTCGTCCATCCTTATTAAGTTTATTGATACCGCAAGAAACAACAGAACAAAGCTATATAGAGCCATCACTGAAAAGTATGGGTGGTGCACCATATAGTTTATATGTTGTGTTACTCACTTTCATTCATCATTTTTATTTAGTATTGATCGAATGGTTGCAGTTTGGAAGTTTCACTTATTTCATCGGAAAAGTATTAGGCACTACAGCCATTAGTTTATTACTCATCTTTATTACTGAATTGATTTTTTTCAGAAAAGCCAAGTATCGCAGCAATGCATAATAGCATCATTTGCACATGACTGAATAACTTTTTAGAAAACATAATTGTTACATCGAATAAGTATTGGCAATTTTGCAGCAATATAAAATCATTCATCGTTCATTCTATTGTTACAATAATATATGTCGGTATTCAATCAAAACAGAAGTGGAGTTATACAAATTATATTCGCCGCTGTTTTTATCATCGTTATTATTCAGTTGATCCATATTCAAATATTTTCATCCAAATACCAACTGGCTGCAGAGAATAATGCCATTTACAGAAAAATAGTTTACCCCGACAGAGGAATCATCTTCGACAGAAATAGAAAACCACTTTTACAAAATACCATTTCGTACGATTTGGTTGTAACACCTGTTGAATCAAAAGGAACAGATACCTTATCGCTTTGTAATTTATTGGGTATTGATACCACTGAGTATAAAAGAAGAATGAAAGATATCATCTTTAAAAACACTTCTGTTCGCCCAAGTATTTTTGAAGCATTGCTTTCGCAAGAGATGTATGCTAAGTTATATGAGAACATGTATAAATTTCCCGGCTATATTTTAAGCGAAAGAAAAGCCAGAACCTATCCATATAATGTGGGAGCAAATATTTTAGGAAGTATTGGTGAAGTGGATACCAACTTTTTAAAGAAACATAAAGATGAAGGTTATGAAATGAATGATTATGCAGGAATGACAGGCTTAGAAAAAGTGTATGAAAAAGTTTTAATGGGACAACGCGGCGTAAAACGTTTTATAAAAGATAATAAAAGCAGGATTCAAGGTGCATATGAAAATGGAGTATTTGATACAAGTGCCATTGCAGGAAAAAATTTATTTACAGGTATTGATGTTGAGTTACAAAAAATGGCGGAACTATTAATGACCAATAAAGTAGGAAGTGTTGTTGCCATTGATCCAAAAACAGGAAGTATCTTATGCATGGTTAGTGCACCAACTTATAATCCCAATTATTTAACAGGTAATGAAAGATCAAAACATATTCGAGAATTAATGTTCGATCCAAGATTACCTTTTAATAATCGTGCATTAGGTACAATGTATTCGCCGGGTTCAACTTTTAAAACTGTTTCAGGTATTATTGGTTTAACAGAAGGTGTAATTACAGAACGAACAACAGTAAGTTGCCCGGGTTATTTTGAAGGATGCGGCACAGGTAAACCAAAATGTTTAGATAAAGGAACATTTAATTTTAAAGAAGCCATTGCACATAGCGATAACACTTATTTTTCTACTGTATATAAAAGAATATTAGATCAATCAAGATATGGCGGAGCAGACAGTGCCTTAACCGTATTTAATTCTTATGCATCTACTTTTGGTTTAGGAAGAAAATTAGGCATTGACCTTCCTACAGAACAAAAAGGTAATCTTCCTTCGTCTTCATTTTATAGAAAAAAAAATAAAGGGAATTTTTATTCATGTAATGTTATATCAAATGCAATTGGTCAGGGTGAAGTGCAAACAACTTTATTACAATTGGCAAATGTAATGGCTATCATTGCCAATAAAGGTTGGTATTATTCGCCACATGTTGTTGATTCGATTGATGGTGGCGATGAATATAATTTGTTAGATACATTTAAAATAAAACATTATACCGATAAAAGAATTCCAGATTCTATTTTTGATGCTGTACAAGATGGAATGCAGGCTGTGGTTGAATATGGAACAGCAGTTAGATCAAGAATACCCGACATAGTAATGTGCGGTAAAACAGGAACTGTTGAAAATTCTGCTAAAATAAATGGAAAAATGGTACAACAGAAAGACCATTCTTTCTTTGGCGGATTTGCACCGAGAGATAATCCTAAAATTGCCATTGCAGTCATCTGTGAAAATGCCGGACAGGGTGCATGGGCAGCAGCGCCCATTGCAAGTTTATTAGTTGAAAAATATTTACGCGACTCTATTGTTGGAACTGAAAGAAAAGCAATGTTTGAAGAATTTAAAAACAAAAATTTAATCCCATATTTAATGAAAATGGAAATGAATAAAAGAGATTCATTGAAACAAATAAAAGAAAATCAATTATTGCTTCAACAAAAAATGAATAAAGAGTTGAATGATTCAAGTGATGAAGAAAATAATGAACCCGATATAAAAACAATTCCTCCAAAACAAAATAACAATACACCAAAACCTAAAACAAAAAATGTTACTGCAGCAATTGTAGTAACTGATGAAAAGAAAAATAAAAAGTATAACCGATCATTTCAATGAGTAAAAAAATAAATAGTACTATATCGCAAGGCATTGACTGGACAATGATTTGGTTGTATGCTATTTTAGTTTGTATAGGCATCATGTGTATTTTTATGGTTGAGTACAGACCCGGAACAGATTGGCTTTCATTATTTATATCAGGAAAAACAAATTACAGTAAACAATTATTCTTTGCGGGCTTTTGTGCTATTATAGCCACTTTTATATTACTAACCGACAGTAAGCTTTTCACGGCATTTGCAAATATTTTATATGCTTTTGGTATTGTATTAATGCTTGCCACTTTTGTAATTGGAAAAAGTATTAATGGTTCAAAAAGCTGGATACCTTTAGGCGGCGGATTTAATTTACAACCTGCCGAGTTATGTAAAATATTTACAGCATTAGCATTAGCAAAATTTTTATCAAGACAAGAAACTGATTTTACAAAACTAAAATCACAAATCATTGGAGTTGTAATTGCATTGTCGCCTGCTATATTATCCCACTTTCAACATGAAGATGGATTAGCATTAGCTTATTTGTCTTTTTTTCTAATGTTATACAGAGAAGGCTTACCATCGCAAATATTAGTGATTGGAGCATCTGTTGGAATATTAGGCGTTGCATCATTGGTAGTAGAACCAAAAATGCTTTCTATAGTATTAACCTGTATAGCATTCATTATTTTATATCTTTTAAAAAAACAAATTAAGCGAAATAAAAGAATCATCACCATCATCATTGTTTCATGGATGGTGTGTGTTGGATTTCAAAGAGTAGCTGTGCCATTTATTTTTAATGATGTATTTGAATGTTATCAAAGCACACGCATTTACAGCATGGTGGGAAAAGATTATGATTGTAATTTAAATCGTCATAAAAGTAAATCTGCAGATAAGCCAGTAAAAAAGCCCGATGATTATAATGTACGCCAAAGTAAAATTGCCATTGGCTCTGGCGGCTTTATGGGTAAAGGATTCTTGAAGGGCACACAAACCAGAGGTAAATATGTTCCCGAACAACATACCGATTTCATTTTTACGTCATTAGGTGAAGCATTTGGTTTTGTTGGATGCTTTATTTTTTTATCAATTTATTTATTCTTGTTGTATAGAATTGTTCGAATTGCCGAAAGGCAACGAAGTATTTTTAGTCGCGTTTATGCATACAGCGTTGCAAGTATCATCTTCTTTCATATCACAGTTAATGTTTGCATGACAATAGGATTATTTCCTATCATTGGTATTCCATTACCATTAATAAGTTATGGCGGATCATCATTACTAACATTCACGATTCTTATTTTTATTTTATTAAGATTAGATGCCGATAGGCAAATGGTGTTGCGATAAATTTATTTTATGAAAATTATTCCGCTTTCTGAAGGTTCGTTTACTATTGATAAAACAAAAATATTTATTCCATTCAATTTAAATAATGATGAATTGCAAAATCGTTCTACCGGAAGTTTATTGGTAGAAGTTCAACCATTTGTTATTATTACTTCGAAAGATATTTTGCTTATTGATACCGGATTAGGTTTTCGTAAAAACAACGAATTGCAAATTCATCAAAACTTAAAAGCCAATGGAATTCAACCGGAACAAATTACCAAAGTATTGATCAGTCATTTACATAAAGACCATGCAGGCGGTATTAGTAAAAGAGATCCATTTGGAAATTATCATTTGGCATTTTGCAATGCAATTTATTATGTGCAACAAAAAGAGTTTGAATATGCAATGGATAAAGGTTTCCCTTCTTATATGACTGAAGAAATTGAAGTATTGCAAAATAACCCGCAAGTAAAATTTTTAAATGATGATGGAATGATTGATGGTTACATTCAATACCGGGTAACTTCTGCACATAGTCCATTTCATCAAGTGTTTTGGATAAAAGAAAATAATGAGATATTATTTTTTGGCGGAGATGATGCGCCACAATTACAACAAATGAAAAGTAAGTTTATTGCCAAATATGATTATGATGGAAAAAAATGTATGCAATTAAGGCAACAATGGTGGCAGCAAGGAGAAGCAGCAAGTTGGACTTTTTTATTTTATCATGATATAAAATCACCAATATTTTTTTTTAATAAAAATGCCTCTTAAAAAGAGGCATACTAAGATTATTATCTTTGATTTTTTGATTGTTTTCGTTTTTCCATTTCTTGTCTCAGCATTTGATTGAAATCTCTTTCAACATTAAAAACTTTAGAACCTCTTTGATCGCCTAATACTTTTTTGCATTCAACAATATATTTTTTCTTTACCATTAAAACAGCATCTTCCATGGCTAATTGATCCTCTTTATTTGCTTGTTTGGCAGTCCGAATTTCATCTTGGCAACTAAAATACATTGGCCAAAATTTTTGTGCTTCTTCGGTTGTAATATTTAATTGTTTAGTAAAATAAGCAACTTTCAATCCTTGCACATTTGCCATCACATTATTTGGTCGGGGTGGTTGCTGCTGTGCAAAAGAAAATGTTGATGCAACAATGAATAATATAAAAATTATTTTTTTCATGATTGATTAACTTCCTTCTTCATTATTTTTAGTAAGGTCTACGTTATCATTTAAATATTGTTGCAATTCTTCGTCACCAATAGTTTGAATATGTTCATCCAATTCAGGTAACTTATTATTTAATTCAGTTTCATCACTCAAAACAATAGTATGCGAACTGTTATCAATATAGTTTTGTAATTCTTCATCACTTACTTTATTTACTTCATGTGAAAGATCAAATGAAGTTTTGTTTTCAGTAAATAAAAAAGCACCAGTTACCAAAACACCAGCCATCATCGCTGCAGCTGCATAATTCAGCCACTTTTTTGCGATAGTGAAAGATACAACTTTTGCTTTTTGCTTTTTAGATTTAAAAACATCAACACCAAAATTCTCGAAGTAATGAGCAGGAACTGTTAAAACATTGTTTTTATTGATTGTATTTAATAATGGAGCCACCTGTTCTAACTCCATATATATTTCATCATTTTTTTGAAGTTTTATTTTTTGAATAACTGTTTCAGCAAAACCCTCAAAATAACCGGATGGTACATTAAACAACTGGGTCTTATCATCAAAAATTAACTTTTCTGTTGCTATATAATTCAACAATTGTTCGGGCAATACATCAAAATAGTTCGCAGGAACTGTTAAAACATTTTCCTTGCTAATGCTTACCAGATAAGGGCTTATCTCTTTTAACTCATTCAATATTTCTTCATTTTCTGTCATATTCACTATGTGAGACTGTGAAGTAACTATAATGTTTAATGATTTTTGATAAATTCTTCAATTTTCTTCGCCGCATGATGGTAACTGGCTTTCAACGCCCCCTCACTGGTATCTAAAATACGACTCATTTCTTCATAAGGCATTTCATCATAATAACGAAGATTAAAAACTAATTTCTGACGTTCAGGCAACTGCTGAATAGCTAATTGTAATTTCCATTCTAATCTATTTGCATCAAAATTTTCATCGGCTTTAATTTTGTTGCTCAACACTTCTTCTACATCACTCAAACTAATTGCAGCTTTTCTTTTTTTCTGATCTAAAAAAGTAAGGCTTTCATTAGTGGCAATTCTATATAGCCAAGTATACAACTGACTATCTTCTCTAAAGTTTTCTAATCCGTTCCAAACTTTTATAAAAATATTTTGCAAAACATCATTGGCATCATCATGATCTATTACCATTCTTCTTACATGCCAATATAATTTTTCCTGATATTTTTTTATAATAGCTGTAAAAGCACGCTCTTTTAACTGAGGCTGCTTAAAATCGTATAACAATTCTTTATCATCTGGGTGCATGCGGAAAATTAAAGAAATAT